>CALGUT010000162.1 GCA_937920335.1 uncultured Opitutales bacterium | reverse complement strand
GGGACGTCTGACATCTATTTCATGACTTTTCTTGATTTTTTCCCGCTGAACAAGCCGAAACCCGCTAAATGACGCTTGTAATCGCTGAAAAATTGGCCTTGTCTCACAAATCACCTCACTATCGTTAGAACTAAAACTAAACCTCTAATATCGAAAGGTACCTAATATGAATAAAGCAGATCTTGTTGATGCTATCTCCGAACAGACCGGACTTTCAAAAGCCGATGCTGGCAAATCTTTAGACGCTGCTCTTGATGCAGTGACTAAGACTCTTTCTGGTGGAGATGCTGTCTCTCTTGTTGGTTTCGGAAACTTCTCTGTGACTCGTCGCAATGCGCGCACAGGCCGTAATCCACAGACCGGAGCGGAAATCCAAATTGCTGCACGTAATGCGGTAAAGTTTTCTCCAGGGAAAGCTCTCAAGGACGCGGTTCAATAGAACCAACTTCCAAAATAATTTGAAAAAGGCCGGATTTTCCGGCCTTTTTTATTTTATGAAGGTGACTCCTTTTGTATTTTCTGACGACGGCTCTATACCGAATAACCGGTTACCGCTTTTGGTGTATTCGCAAGTGGATACTATGAGCGACAAAAAAACGGCTGAGAGCTTGGAGAACCTATTCTCCCGGAATGGATGGACGAGGTTTTGGCGAAACGGAATCTACACGTTTCATCATTACCATAGTACGTCACATGAAATTCTTGGATGCTACCAGGGTGAGGCGAAGGTTTTATTGGGAGGTGATAACGGTAGGCTCATGACCATTCGAGCGGGTGACGTGATTCTTATACCGGCTGGGGTAGGACATTGTAATAAAGGATTCAGCTCAGACTTTGGTGTCGTGGGTGGTTACCCCAAGGGATTTAGCTGGGATATGCAATATGGTCGACCTGAAGAAAGACCAAAAGTATTGCAGAATATTGCCGCCTTACCGATTCCAACTCATGATCCGGTTCTTGGTGGGGCAGACGGCCTTAAAGAATTTTGGTCTTAGGACTTAACTATCAAGCGCCATGATTCGCGAACGTTTTTCGATCGCCCATTTGGAGTCACCAGACTTCAGTTTTGCTAAACGCAAAAGCGCATCCATGAGCTTCGTGCCGTTGTATAACCAAGGTGTTTTCCAATAGCGCATTAGGTATTGGAATGGCCAGTCTCTCTGACCATGAAGATTCATCTCCTTACCCCATTTGGACAATAGCTTATTATTATTGGCTTTGTCATGATCCCGTCGACCTGGCGAAGCGCTGACATGGTGCCAAATCTGGCTTTGGCCTGCGACGATATTCCTAAATCCTCTTTTGCCAATTCGCAGACAGAGGTCTACGTCCTCGCAGCCATTCAGGTAGGTCTCATCGAATCCGTTCAGGTCTTCGAATAAGGATCGTTTCAGGAGCATACAGGCTGCTGTAACTGCTGGAAAATCACGATAGTCAAAGCTTGGGAGGAATGGGTAGTTCTTCCCGTAGTGATCAGGTAAACCAACCAGGTCGAATACGATCCCGGCGTGGTCGAGCGATTTACTTTGGATGTTTCGTTGAACGTTACCAACGGTCCCGACTTTGAGTTTTCGTTTATAGCACTCGATCATTGGTTCAAACCAGCCGGGTGTAAGAACCAGATCATTGTTTAAGAGCCCCAAAAAATCCGCTTTGGCCAGCTTGGCTGCGCGATTTACTGACCTCGCATAACCGGATCGATTCTCGTTATGAAGAACGGTGACCCGTGGATCCTCAAGATCTTTGAGGAATTCTCGAGTCCCGTCGCTACTACAATCGTTAATAATGATAAGCTCGAATGAGACCTCTCTGATCGTAGCAAAAAAGCTTTCAAGGAATGCTTCCGTGCAATCCAGTCGGTTGTAGACGGGAACGATGAAGGAAACTCTTGGAGCCTCAGAAGCCAGCATTCGTGCAATGCTTTATCTCTGAAGCAGTTCCGCAATCCTTTTGTTAAAAGCCTTTGCAGACCGAGGTAATGAAAGTGTGACTAATGGACCATGAGCTGTTGTTGTTTAATCACGAGGTCCAGGTTATATACATGAACGAACATTGGACGGAGGTCACGAATTGAAATGAAATTGAGGCGACATGATTCGCATCCGATGGATGCTTAATCGGCTACGCTGTCATACCAAGCCTTGGCGTCCACTTGTTGCATCTTAGATCTGAGACTGGTATCGGATTTGTAGAGATCTGCTCATTGAACTGGATGTAAAAAAAGTAAGGGAAAGCTCGAAACTCCTGCGGATCAAAGAAAAGCGCGGTTATTTAGAAACTAATTAGTAGACTAGCCAATTGTTTGTGAAGCAGCAAGGCCCCATCCGCTGTCATTTTTACCTAATTAGACCATGTCCTTAGTCGTTCCACGCAAGACGAAATTGAGGGAAGAAGGCAGTGGTTACGCTGTTTACAGTTGATGCTGCCGTCATCAAAAGTGATCGCTGGCTTTCGGAACATTTCAAATTTTTCTAAAAAATCGTTTGGCGGATGGGTCCAAGCTTCTGATTCCTTCATAATGACGTCTTGATAGAAGATATGGTTAGCGAACTTGGTATCAACCGGGGAAGTCAGGCAGCGCTTCCATGTATGGCTGCAAATAGCTGTCAAAATGTTTAAATTAACACCTGTCCAAATGACAAAAACACTACTCATTGTCTTTACGGTGGGATTCCTGCTCTCGCCAGTTTGGTTGCAAGCTGAGCCTGGCGAAGAGTCTTTAGATTCACCCTCCAACGAAACGCTTAAGCGGTTTAATGCAATCCCTCTTCACTTTGAGGAGAATCGTGGACAATTTGACGAACAGGTTAGGTATGTTGCACGCGGATTGGGGTATCAGTTGTTGTTAACCCCTGATGAGCGTATCGTATTGGTTTATCAGCCAACTGCGGCTGAACCTTCTTTCAAATCAGGAAACCCTTCGACGCCTCAACTGCCAGCAGTTCCTCAGGCGTATGCGGTTCGCATGCAGTTTGATGGAGCGAACAAAGATGTTACGATGGAGTCCGAAGGAGAGCTGGCTTCCAAAGTGAATTACTTGAGAGGTCGCGACCGAGAACAGTGGGTGCGCAAAGTTTCTACCTTTCAGAAGGTGCGTTCACTAGCGTCCAGTTAAAGGTCATTGAAAGTCAACTGGTTACAAATATCATTCT
>CALGUT010000161.1 GCA_937920335.1 uncultured Opitutales bacterium | reverse complement strand
TATTTGTTAAAGGAGAAAGAAGATGAGTTTGCGCGAGCGATGGTGGTAAAACTCACCGCTTACGCACTGGGCCGATCACTCGAATTCACCGACGAGGAAAGTGTTGATAGGCTTGCAAAAGAATTTAAAAAGCGTGATTATCAGTTAGATGATTTGATTGAGGCTATTGTGACCTCTGAATTTTTCCTTACTCGGTAACCCTAAGAAAGATACCCAACATGAAGAAAAAATCTTGGCATATGGATAGACGGACATTCTTGAGAAGCGCTACCGGCGTGGCCTTGGGACTACCATTTCTCGATTGTATGCGTGGCAGTGTATTTGCTTCGAGCCCGTCGCTGGATTTGCCCAAACGGCTGTGTACAATCTATTTTCCATACGGTGCCAGTGTGCCGGGAGAAGACCACGAAGATCGCGACTGGGGTTGGTTTCCTGTGAGGGAGGGTAATAGCTTTCGTTTCACGAAGGTCATGGAGTCACTGAATCCTCTCCGGGAGTATGTATCGGTTCTGGGCGGGCTATCGCATCCCACGGGCAGAGATATCGGTGGGCACGATACGGGGGATATCTTTTTGACCGGTGCGAGTTTTGCGGGTGCGAATTTTAAGAACACGGTTTCGTTCGATCAAATTGCAGCTGCCAAGTATGGTCATCAGACACGGTTTTCATCACTCGCCCTTTCGAGTGACGGGGGTATCGGTATGCCGACCCGTTCCAAGACCCTTTCCTTTACGCATTCCGGGCAACCCATTCCGGGACTTGATAAACCACAGCTTATTTTTGACCGTTTGTTTGGAGATGGGGGTGGCACTATCGAAGAAACCCGTCGTCGACTAGGCACGGAAGCGAGTATGCTGGATCAGGTCATGGACCAGTCGAAGAGTCTTCGCAACAAACTCGGTAAACAGGATCAGGAAAAGTATGACGAATACCTGAACTCGGTACGTGAAATCGAGCAGCGGGTCGTCAGAAGTCAGCATTGGCTGGATGTCCCAAAGCCTGATGTGGATGCGAGTGATCTGGATCTATCGGTCTCGCCGGATGCACCGTTGGAATACATCCGTACGATGTATGATCTGATATACCTGGCATTCCAGACGGACTCGACGCGTTATATCACTTATATGCTGAGTGCAATGAACGGAAATATTTCAGGATCGTTTTCAAGGGCTTTAGGTTTGGATTCCCAACACCAATTGGCTCATGACGCAGGTAAACCAAACGGGTTTTTCAATCAGGGTAAGTGGAATCAATGTCTGGCGGAACACCTTGCCCGATTCCTGCAGCGTATGGCGGATACTCCTGAGGGTGAAGGCACTACGATGCTCGATAATACGATGGTGCTTTGTGGGACGTCGAATGCTCGCACGCACAATAATCATAATTATCCACTGATCTTCGCGGGTGGTTCAAATATGGGCATCAAGCAAAATCAATTCCTTACCTTTAATGACGGGGATGACGATAAGGACAAGCCGATGTCGAACCTGCTCTTTACGATGCTAAACCGTATGGGTGTTTCCGATACAGGGTTTTCTGATAGTACGGGCGATCTTTCCGAGCTTTACACGTAAGAGATCGTTTGAATGACCCCATCACTCCGTCTCTGCTGTGTTCTTTTAGCGGGGATCAGAGTTGTGAGTGCTCAACAAATTCCTGATCTGGGTTACTCGCCTACAATAGTTAGTCCAGCTTACGCGATCGGTGAAGGGCCTCTAGTGGGTATTGATGAGGCACATCACAATTTCCACACGGCTGATGGTCGCTATGGCGCTTTCGCCAAGCTGCTTCGGCGGGATGGGTATGTGGTGGTCGGACACGCCAAAGAATTCTCCGAAGAGTCGTTAAGTGAACTTGATGTATTAGTGATCGCGAATCCACTTAACGAAATCAACGACCGCAACTGGAAACTACCCACGCCCTCGGCCTTCACAAAAGCAGAGATCGAGGCGCTACAGGTTTGGGTCAAGCAGGGGGGCGCGCTTTTTATGATGATTGACCATATGCCATTCCCCGGATCTGCGGGTGAACTGGCAGCAACGTTCGGTTTTGAGTTCAGTAATGGCTTTGTCGAGTTACCCGATTATCAACGTGGAAGTCCGGATATTTTTGATGAGCATTCTGGGCTTATAGATCACCCGATTCTGCAGGGAAGAACGGAGATCGAGCGTATTGGAAGAGTAGCAACATTTACTGGCTCCGCTTTCAAAGCCCCACCCGGTGCGCAATTAATTCTGGTGTTGCCTGCAAATACGATTTCGAAAGAGCCCGATGTCGCTTGGGAGTTTGATGAAACAACGCGCATTGTGAAGGTCGGTGGTTGGTCTCAAGGATCTGTAATGACAGTCGGCGCCGGGCGATTGGCAGTCTTCGGCGAAGCCGGGATGTTTACGGCCCAGCTGGCGGGTGATAATAAAAGGAAGATGGGTATGACTGCTCCAGGTGCCGAAGAAAACTATCAGTTTTTACTCAATGTGATGCACTGGTTAACGAATTTGCCTGGGATGCAGGAATAGTTAGCCTCGGGCTTTGATTTCTAATGTTGGAAAATTTATATTTATGAAGCTACTCAGATTACCAGTCCTTATCATTTTCGGTTCGGTATTCATCGCAGTGTCGATGCATGCCGATCAGTGGTCTCAGTTTCGCGGGTACCAAGCGAGCGGGGTAGATACGAGGAAACCTACGCCGACGGAATGGGACGTATCGACCGGGAAGCATGTGCTATGGCAGACGCCGGTTCCGGGCCTTGCCC
>CALGUT010000160.1 GCA_937920335.1 uncultured Opitutales bacterium | reverse complement strand
TGCAGCCCTGCTGGTGAGCCAACATCGTCCAGAAGCGGCGCAAGGTGGTCGAAGGCACGCGAGGTCCCAACTGGGGAATATCCCTTTCGAGATAGGTCCTAATAAAATCTTCCCTCCATTCCGCACTGACTGAGTCCGTCTCAGCCAGTACACTCCTCGGGAAACCGCCACGGAGCCAAAGAGTATCCAGTTCGGTCGCCTCGAGCTCGCTAGGCGTCAATCCATTCAGTTCCAGATACTGGATACGGCCAGCTAGGCTCTCGGAAGATTGCTTCAATAGATCGATCGATGCGGAACCCAAAATGAGATACCTCCCGTTCCCATCACCTTTCAGGCGAGCCCTATCAATCAACCCCCTTAAAATGGGAAACAAATCCGGAACCCGCTGAATCTCATCGAGAATCACCAGCTTATCCAAGTGCCCGGAAAGATAACTTTCCGGGTCCTGCAGCTTTGCCAAGTCCGCAGGACTTTCCATGTCCAAATAAAGCGACGGCAGCCCATCCGCAACGTGATGAGCTAAAGTCGTCTTTCCCACCTGACGGGGACCAAGCAAGGCCACCGCGGGGTTGTTTTTTAGTCCATCACTTACACATGAATAAAGCGATCTCTCGATCATAACCTTGCAAATCAAACATAAAATATTAGATTTGCAAGGTTTTGTTAACACTCATCAACCCCCTCCAATCTCGAGCATCGCGCACCCCAACGCTCTAAAGGAAGCCCTATTGCTCCAGAAGTAATGGGGGAAAATATGGATCATTTACGAAACAAAGCATGCTCGCAAAGACAATAATTAGCCTGTCCTCAATTATAGTCCCCAATCTTGACAGGTTAATAGTTTGCGTTGAACCCCTTTTGCACCTTCTTTGAAACCCTTTTGCACCTTCTTCTGAGTGACGACGTACGATGAAACCATCCGCCGGGCCTGACGAATATAGAACTGGTTGGGCCAGCCTACGGTCTCGCCGAACGGTCCCTTCTTGAAGCAAATTCTGCTCGACCAGAATTTGCTAAATAACGATCCATGCAAAAAAGATAACAGGGACTTCCCCGGATATTACTTCGGCATATTTGAGCTGATCATCCCCTAATTTACCGTATTTTTGGGTGTATGATAGACAGAAATTTTATATCACCGCCATCTGCCTATTTCCTATTTGGCCCTCGAGGAACGGGCAAAAGCACTTGGATCCGCGACCACTACCCCGAGGCTTATATCGTCGATCTTCTACCTACAAAAACGGCACTGTCCTATCAGCGGAATCCGGGCCAAATTATCCAGGAAGTCCTGGCTTTAAAAAAGGACAGGTGGGTGGTGCTGGATGAAATACAAAGAGTACCAGAGCTCCTGGATGATGTTCACGCCCTGATGGAAAATCATGGATACAAACGATTCGTCCTGACAGGATCCTCGGCGCGGAAGCTCAAAAGGGGAGCATCAAACCTATTGGCAGGGAGAGCGATTACACGGAACCTCTTTCCTTTGAATGAAGCTGAAGTTGAATTTTCGATACCGCCAGAGCAATTAATCCGATACGGTAACCTACCCGGTAGAATCAACCTCCATGACAAAGAACAATTCGAGGATTTCCTAACTTCCTATGTCGACACTTACATATCGGAAGAAATTAAAAGCGAAGGCCTGGTAAGAAACATCGGCAGCTTTGCCCGTTTTCTCGACGTGGCTGCTCTGGCTGCGGGAACGCAAATCAACATAACCGGATTGGCACGCGATGCGGGAATAAGTCGGGATACCGTGCGCGGATACTTTTCCATTTTTGAAGATACACTGTTGGGGTCCTGGCTTCCAGCATACCGGCCTCGGGCAAAAGTGAAGGAAGTAGTCAGCCCGAAATTCTATTGGTTTGACTCAGGCGTTCTCAATGCAGCTACCGGTGCATTTCGACAGCCCATGCCAAGTGATTGGCAAGGGGTACTATTTGAACATTGGATTCATCATGAAATCAGGTCCTATCTGGACTATTCGCGTTCACGAGGATCTTTAGGTTTTTGGCGAACCCCAAGCGGCAGCGGGATAGACTTCGTTTGGTGGTATGGCGATGACATTGTGCCCATCGAAGTAAAATCATCCAAAGAAGTCAGACCTTCAGTGGTCAAAAGCATTCGGTCCTTATCGGAACACAAAAAGTTCAGGGCCAGCTACATCGTCTACCTTGGCGAAAAAGAACTCCGAATGGGAGATACCTGGGTGCTTCCAGCTACCAATTTTCTAAAGAAATTGCATAAGGGCGAAATCCTCGGGATAGCGTGATGCAATGCGGCCCCGCAAGGACTTAGCCGGACAGATTGGCCTCACGGCAGCTTCAATCATGGTTTAAACGTCTCAAGCGAAAGGTCTTCGATGCATTTGAAGTGTTTATAGTTCGAAATACAAAGTTTCGTTCCATTCTCTATGGACGTTGTAGCAATGAGCGTATCCGCATCAAAGAGTATACCGTTTCGATCGGATTTTCTTCATGTAATCGAGAACATCCTTTTTACTTTGCAAATCTGAACACATTCCAAAGGCCGGATGATCTTTTACTTGTAACCCTTTTCCTCCAGAATTCGCAGGCGCAATTACAGCAAATGTTTTTCCACGCCGGGTAAGGGTAATTTCCTGGTTCTTATCAATGGCCTCCACGACCTTATTTGTATGCCGGCGGAGTTCTAGAAGGGTCACTTTAATTTCTAAAGTTGTGTCAATTTAACATACACACTTAATCCATCCGGGCAATCGAGAATCCGGCAG
>CALGUT010000159.1 GCA_937920335.1 uncultured Opitutales bacterium | reverse complement strand
AATCTTCTGACCGCGGCGGTTATCATTATAATGATAATCAATATCCCGATAGTTTTCTGGATTTTCGAACGTAACTTCAACCTCTGCGGCCAAACTGCCAGCAGCGATAACCAAGCTAGTGAGAATTGCGGATAGCTTTTTCATGATATTTAAAGAGTAAGGTTTTAAGCATGTAAGTCTGCTAAATATAATAGTTTTAAATCTTACGCAGAACTAGCCTAGCTGGATGAGGCGCGGTTCAAGTTTTTCATTTTTCTCCCATTTGATCTTCCCCAATGAGATCGGTAGACTAAACCGTCGAGGCCCAGCACTACCAGGGTTAAAATAAACAACTCCACCCTCATCCTTAATTTCAGAACGATGGGAATGTCCGTAAATCACCAGATCAGCACCCTCAATCAGTTTGTCATTCAAACCGGAAATATCATGGATCATTAGCACGCTGAGCCCAGAAAGCCTCAACATAAGTATCTTAGGTAGTCGATTACACCAGGGTTCATAGTCGACATTTCCTCGCACTGTAAACACCGGGCCCAAATCACCTAGGCGAGCCAGTATTTCTTCATCACCAACGTCACCTCCATGTAAGATCAAGTCTGACCCTCTAAGTTCGTCTAACGCCTCCGGACGCAATTGGCCGTGAGTGTCTGAGATTACACCGATGTCTAAACACTTTCGGCCTGAAAATTCTCGGGGCACTCGCTCAATCATTAGCAATAAGCTACGATATCACCGAGCAAGGAGTGAATCCTAAAAGGAAAATTACTCGAGTTCGCCAAAAACCTGTAAATCTCAGTAAACCATTTGCGTGAGGTTATTTTGAGCCAGATCTTCTTTTTATAACCAACCGGTTGAGCCTCATGACGAGCGGCTCGAAAATCAACCTGACACACTTATTTTATGGGCAAAATTACCTACGAATTCATTATCGACACAGGCGAGGTATTTACCTTCGACATCGATCCAAATCAATCCACACACACCGGTAGAGAACCTGTTGAGAATTCGGCCCCATGGACGAAATTAGACTATCACAAATGCGAAAACTGTCCTTTGAACTCCAAAGAACATCCACACTGTCCTGTTGCACTCGATATTGAGGAAGTAGCCAGGAAATTTTCTTCGTTGCTTTCATGGAAGAAAGCAGAGGTATGGGTCCACACAGAAGAAAGGAGCTACCGAAAATCCTGCGATCTCCAAACGGGCCTGAGATCCATGCTAGGGCTCATGATGGCCCTGAGTATGTGCCCGGTTCTGTCTAAGCTGAAACCTTTAGCTGCCAGCCACCTCCCTTTTTCGACGTTCCAGGAAACCGTATCTCGAGTTGTTGGTAACTATCTGATCAGACAGTTTCTAAATGACAAAAAAGGGGCTGAACCTGACTGGTCGCTAGCTGAATTAAAATCTATGTACAAGGAACTGGTTACGGTTAATTTCAGTATGCTTGAACGAATCCGGGCCGCCTGCGAGGAGGATGCCAACATGAACGCAATCTCCATATTTTTCTCGATGTCTTCCATCGTAAACATGGCACTTGAAGAGCAACTGGACGAGATGGAGGCCAACTTTATAGGTGGTTAAACAGTAGCAAGCAACCTTCGTTCTACCTCGAAAATGAATTTAAATAAAGACACCCGGGGCTTCCCCGGGTGTCTCTCTCTTATACCATTCCGAAATACTGCGAACGCCCGTCTCTTGGCTAAACGTAGATTCAGATTAACCATACTTATACAAAATTTGCAGCTGCATAGCAGTTATTGATGCAGGTAGAGCCTTCAGACTTATCGTAGTAAGGGCACGGTCCATATTTTTATGGGACGAGGAATCTCTGAGGTCCATTTCACTGAGATATTCGAATTCAAACCCCAAGGCTCCTAAACCGAGGCGCCATTTAACGATCTCTGCCCACTCCTTAAATCGATCATCAAGGATAGCATGTTCGGCCCACACCATTCCCATTTCAAAAATAGCTTCGATAATCCGTGAACTTAGAGGCCTGAAACTCGTCAACCGCAATTGGTTATACTTTGACTGAATAACTGCAATCAGCTCCGACTCACGAGTTATCACAATGGAGTCAGCAGGATCTATCTTGTTCGAACAAAGGTAAGTCCAATCTGGAGTTGAAACGACACGTTCAGGTAATCCACTTGTGATTGTGTTGCTTCTGAACTCAGCAACCAATACGGCTTCCACATCGCGGAAACGGATGTGCGGATGATCACTTAAGTGGAGTAAGCGCCAAATTCTTTCGTCCAGTTCTTGGTCTTGGAAGCCATCCAGAGAACATGGGTCTACTAGGAGCGACGAATGACTCGTCGGGTACTGAATGCGAAGGCGCGACTGCTGCATGAGAGGGCTACAGGAAATTTAATGAGGGATCTAACGGTGTCCAGCGGCGGACATTCTTCAATTTGCAAATTTGCAGATAACTGGCAAGACAAGCTTCACAATTATGATAATTTAAGGGGCTGTCCTAGCTAAGAAAGCAATCTAGGATGAAAATATGCATGAAAGACGTAGTCGTTTACCGAGTCATCAGCAAGGAGAACTATTGAAGATGTT
>CALGUT010000158.1 GCA_937920335.1 uncultured Opitutales bacterium | reverse complement strand
CATTAATCTGGACTTCTTTCCTGCTTATTGTGGTTCCTCGTTTAAGAACAAGGGTGTTCAGCTCATTCTGGATGCGGTCGTAGATTATCTACCAAATCCTACTGAGGTAAAACCCCAGCCGGAGATGGACCTAGAAGGTAACCCAACTGGATCGTTTGCAAAGGTTGATCCCGATGGTCCGCTTCGTATGCTTGCGTTCAAGATCATGGACGACAAATACGGCGCACTTACTTTTACCCGAATTTATGCCGGAACTCTGAAAAAAGGGACTACCGTTTTAAATACGTTCACTGGAAAGACAGAGCGAATCGGGCGTATTGTGGAGATGCATGCGAACAGCCGTGAAGAAGTTGATTCAGCGCAGGCTGGAGATATCGTCGCTCTTTTGGGTATCAAGAATGTCCAAACAGGACACACCTTGGCTGATCCGAATAATCCCGCTACCCTGGAGCCCATGGTATTTCCGGACCCTGTTATCTCGATAGCGGTTGCTCCTACCGATAAGATCAATGCAGAGAAGATGGGTGTGGCTATTGGAAAGATGGTTCAGGAAGATCCATCATTCCGCGTTGAGACCGATGAAGACAGTGGAGAGACCATTCTTAAAGGAATGGGGGAGCTTCACCTCGACATTAAAGTTGATATTTTGAAGCGCACGCACGGTGTTCAAGTGATTGTGGGTAAACCACAGGTCGCTTACCGCGAATCAATTACTCAGCGCGTCGAAGACTCCTATACTCACAAGAAACAGTCAGGTGGTTCGGGTCAGTTTGGTCGTATTGACTACACGGTTGAACCGTCAGAACCTGGTGAAGGATTTGTGTTCGAGTCTAAAGTGGTGGGTGGTAACGTGCCTAAGGAATACTGGCCGGCTATTGATAAGGGCTTTAAGAACTCCATGGAGAAAGGTGTTCTCGCTGAGTATCCTTGTGTGGATGTAAAGGTGACTTTGACGGATGGAGCTTTCCACGCGGTTGACTCGTCGGCAGTGGCCTTCGAAATCGCGGCCCGTTCTGGTTACCGCCAAACCTTACCTAAGGCTGGACCTCAGATCTTAGAGCCGATCATGAAGCTCGATGTATTCTGTCCGGACGACAATGTCGGTGACGTGATCGGAGACTTGAACCGTCGCCGTGGAATGATCAAGACGCAGGAGTCTACACCAACCGGTATCCGTGTTAAAGCAGACGCTCCTCTGAGTGACATGTTCGGATACATCGGTGATCTGCGTAGTATGACCTCTGGTCGTGGGCAGTTTTCTATGGAATTCTCCCATTATCACCCATGTCCTCGTAACATCGCTGAAGAAGTGATTGCAGAGGCTGCTGCAAGAAACGCTAAGAAGTAGTTTCTACAGTCGAAAACGATTTTAAAAGACCCGGTCAGAAATGATCGGGTCTTTTTTGTACGATGACTGTATCGAATAATCCTCGGTCTTGGGAATGGATTGTGCTTATGTTTAAGGATGGCGACGTTCTCAGAAATACCACACTACGATTCACTGGGTTTAACCTCAGGTAACGATTCAGACGAGCTAGAGCAGTTTGACCACTTGACGGCGTATCGAAAGCTGGGACCCATCTATCGGGTGGCGTTCCGCGGCGAGGACTGGGCTTGTGTGGGGGGGCTGGAAGCTAATGGTTGGGCTTGGGGGCATCCCGATCGTTGGAATTACGAAGATCCTCAAAAGGGATTTAGAGACATCATGGGAGCGACGCATGTTACGCAATTGGATGGTGCGAGGCACCGTGACAAGCGCAAGGCGTTGAAACCCGGTTTCGCGATGAGCTTGATTGCCCAACAAATCCCAAAAATCGACGAGGTTGTGAAGCAGTTTCTAACGGATCGAGCGGGTGAAACCTGGAGTATGATGGAGCTTTTCATGGAGGCTTTAACTGAGGCGAACTCAAAGACGGTCTTGAAGGCTGATCTTACAGATGAAGAGCGTCGGAAGTTTATTCTGTTCGAAGAGGAGTTCCTACCGGGAATAACGATGGCGGAGGAGAACCGTGTTTCCTATTATGCACGGCCTGATTTTGTGGAACTGAAGGCTTTCATTTTTAACCACCTCAGGGAATTGGTCAGCAAGCGCCTGGTGGGGGAACCAGAAGAAGACAACTTTCAGGTGATGTTGGATCAGAAAGACGACCGCCAGCATGTGCCGGACCTCGAAGAGCTTCTGCCAGAAGCCTATCTCTTACTCATGGCGGGGACTGGAAACACAGCTCGCACGCTTAACTGTGGATTGCGGTATCTTCAAGAAGAGCCGGAATGGTTGGCAGAGCTTAAGGAGGAAGTGAGCGACTATGAGCCAGAACACCTGTTGCGAGGCATGGATCGGTTTCCAAAAATGAAAGCTACCATCATGGAAATGGAGCGGATCTTTCCGGCGGCACCCTTGATGCCGAGGCTGACGGCTGAAGATCTGGAGTTCGAAGGGTATGAACTGCCTGCTGGTACTCGGGTATTACACCTCCATACGATTACCCACTATCTTGAGGAAATTTACGACGAGCCTAACCGATTTAAACCCTGGCGTTGGATTGAAAACGACTATCCGAAAAAAGCACACGGTACATTTGGTGGTAGCACTCATATTTGTTTGGGTATGAATCTGGCAAGAATTCATATGCCGATCGTTTTGGCTAACTTGCTTCGAAATTTCAGTATCGATTTGGATACGCTTCCAGATATTGCCGTGAATTTTAACTACGGTGTTCCACAGTCATCCGATTTAATGGGGCGTTTACAGCCCGTGAGTGCCGTTAACTAGTCCAGGGTCTTGATTCGGGTATCGGGGTAGATTGTTTCCGAGGACTCGGGGTTTCGTAGAATCTTTTCTTAGGCAAGGTGTATCCATGATACGGATGCGGTAGATTGGTGAATGATACCGATGGATCTATTCAGGGATTCTCCGTTTGGAAAGTCTGTGGTCTGATTAGTTTCTTAGGTTATCCGGTGTCTCAGTTAAAAAAACTTCATGATGACCTGAAGTGAGTTCGTGTTTGGAAGAAATAGACGATCATCTCAGTGTTTTATTCCGTTCTAAAAGAGAAATTATTTTTTAAGGATTCTTTGAATAAGGTGAGTCAGAGGACGTCTCTATGGAGACAATAAAAACTAATGTAGATCCGAATAATGGATACGCATTGAAATCTTAATTAACATCCATAGCCTTCTTATGAAAAATTGTTCTATTCGTTCATTATTACTTATCCCTATTGTGGGGATAATGTCTGTCGTTGCAGTGACTCCTGCCGTCGCAAAACCGAAGAGTAAAGAGTACACTATTGATATTATTGCGGAGGGACTATCCAGTCCCACTGGGATAGCGAGTTATCGGCCTGGAGTACTTGTTTATTCAGAAATTCCTATGCCGGGCGTAGGTGGCGAAGAATCTACGAACGCTGTTCGATTCTTAAATACGAGGTCTGGAGCAACATCGCTAATCAGTATGGGAGAGCCCGAACCCGTAAATATTGCGGTCAGTCGCCGAGGAGACATCTATTGGACCTGCAAGACTGCCGGAGTTATTCTGGAATATAATCGCAGGAAGGGAGTGGAGTTCTTTCTCCCTGCTGATCCCAGTGTGGGCCCATTTTTGGAGAGTCCGTCCGGCATAACCGTGAGTCCACGCGGTGAAGTGTTGTTCACGGAAGTTCCGACTCCCGGGGAGTTAGGAGATGATGGAGGCATGAATATGGTTTCTGTCACAGATGGTGAAGCGATCACACTGATTTCAGACTTCGAGCCGGAGCCGACAGATATTGTTATAGCTTCGAATGGTTCTGCTTACTGGACCTGTAAAAGTGCAGGTGTCATTCTGCAACGATCTCCCGCTGGAGTGATCACTTTACTTTTGGAAAATTTGGATGCACCGACTGGAATCGCATTGGATCGTTCAGGTAGAAATTTGTTCTTTACCGAAGTTCCGAATCCTGGAGTCCCCAATGGCGGAAACAAAGTCAGTCGCTATGATCTCAGAAAGAAAGAGCTCTCTCTTATTTCTGGTTTTTATCCACAGCCAACCGACGTGACGGTTTCCAGAAATGGAGACGTTTACTGGACCTGTACCTTTGCCGGTGTAATCGCCCGGGCCTCTTCACAAGGTCGTTGGTAGGACTGTTCTGCAGCGCCTAAAACCTTTTAGGCCGAACGGGTGTAATCGCCCGTTCGGCTTTTTCTTAGAGTGTGAGAATCTTTTGAGCTATTAAAGCGGGGTTACAGATTGTTAG
>CALGUT010000157.1 GCA_937920335.1 uncultured Opitutales bacterium | reverse complement strand
TTTGATAACGTAGGCATCGCCATCCAACATCGGGACGTAAAACTTACCGTCTGCATAGCCAGGCGAAGCGTGTAATTGATCCGGCGCCAGTTTCTTTTCCCAAACCGTTTCTCCAGTGTTGATGTCAGCCGCTAGCAGACTGCCCATCGCAATGGTAGTAAAAACGCGATCGCCCACCAAAGTGGGAGAGCTGGTAAAAGCGACGTGTTCGTCATTGCGCCACACCTCAGCTTCAGGTCCTAAAATGAGTGGTAAATCATCAGGGTACTCGGACGGAATCTTCAAGCGAACCAGGCGACCTTTCGCAGTGGTATCCACATTTTCTTTTCCGTGAACCGCAATTAAACCATCTTTTCCGACTAAAACTATCCCAGAGTTCACTCCTCCAACTGCCAGCTGAAAACGCCAAACTGCTTCGCCGGTCCGCGCATTCACACAAACGACATTACCACAACCGGTGCCTGCGTAAAACACACGTTGATCGCCAAGATCGGCAAATACCGGCGTTGAAAACGAGCTATCAATGGGTCCGACTCCTGGAGTGCTAAACCAGAGAAGCTCACCGGTAATCTTATCAAATCCGTAAAAACGATTTCTGGCAGGACCGTTGGTCGACCAATTCGCAGTAATACCGTGGATCACTACGATATCACCATCAACCGCCGGCGCTCCCGTTCGGCCATTCGGGAATGTCAAACGGCCATATTCCTCCATCATGGAATGTTCCCAGAGCATATCTCCATCACGAGAGAAAGCCATCACATGCCCATTAGTAGACTCTACGTAGACATTGCCCGTTTCAGGATCTACTGCAGGAGCTCCGACCGCATATCGATTATAGACGATATCGCTGATGTAATCCGCAAAACGGTGCTCCCAAATCTTTTCTCCAGATTCAGCATCGAGGCAAAGCAACGTCTCTTCGACTTCTTCAAATTCACCATAGAAGCCGAAGGCATAAAGTCGCCCATCGGCGGCAACGGGTGTACCAGCTCCACGAACGGGATAGGTCCACCGGTGTTCTTTCCCTTCAAGGTTCAGCGTATCAGGAAGCGCCACCTTTGAGGGTGAGTGCCCATTCTGGTCAGGACCTCGCCAATTGAGCCACCCGGAAGCAGCGGAAACCTCGGCTACAGACAAGATCGCAGCGAGGGAGATTAGAGGAAGAAAACAACGCATATGCAGTTTTATAACTTAGGGTGTTATGGGTAAGATTGAAGCTTCGGTCACGAATGCAACAACCTCAGTGAAATGAATTAATAGATGTAGTCGAGGCGCAAGCCAAATCTCTGGGGCGCACCGGGACTTCCGGCCTGAATTTCGGGATTAATAAATTGATAATAGTCTTCATCGGTTAGGTTACGACCAAAAGCTGTTAAAGAAAAGTTGTCCCGACGAAACCCGATTTGAAGGTCCAAAGTACCAAACGTTCCTTGGGTAAATCCATTTTGATTCTGCTCATCATAGTGAGTCTTGCCATAGGCGGTGTAAGATAAACTGCCGAAAAGCCCCCCTTCCAGCTCTACTCTCACTCCTGAGCGCAAGGTATACTCAGGAATATACGGGACCTTATTCCCTGAAACATCCACTCCCAGGGCATCACGGTGTTTGTCAAACTCGGCATTGGTATATCCTCCCTGAAAGTCGAAGAAAACTCCCTCTGCAGCATTCAAAACTAATTTCGCCTCTACTCCGTTCGAAGAAACCTCTTCCGCGTTCACCACCACAAAATCGGTCGAAAATGGCACCGTGCGCTCAAACTGGTAATTATCGGTATCATTGACGAATACAACCAGCGAACCACTCACCATCTGATCTTCATTGGAATAGTTGATCCCCACCTCATGTGAAAGTAGGATCTCTGAATCAAACTGAATAAAAACGGGATTTGATGTAAAGCCACTGTAACCTTCTGGTTTATTTGAGACAGAACTACGAGCAATCAGGTCTATACTTTCAGTTGCCGCTAACGTGACACCTAGGGTTCCTGCCGTCTGAGTCCGACTTTGGGATTCGTCAACCACTGGCTCTGGAGGGCCGGGAAAATTGAAGTTATTAGAAGCATCCTTGGTCCGGAATATGGACGATTCTGTATGTTCGACACGCAGTCCGGCATTCAGCACCAACTTATCTGTTAGGGACGTGTCGGCATTCAGGTAGGCAGCTATATTCTGATAATCGATATCAAATACCGTTTGTTCAGTCTGCACAAATCCTGGAGGAACGAAGTCACCCGGTGGCACCGGAAACTCACGAGTTGCATCCCCATGCGTTCTCGAATCGATGAAAAATAGGCCAGCCGTCCAGCGGGTCGAAGCAAGATCCGGGTCGGACTCGAATCGAATTTCCTGAGTCCAGAGTTCCTCCTGCTGCATGATCTCCGAAAACCCAAAATCAAACGCGCTCAAATCCAGATCGGCGAGGGATGGATCCAGGTCCCAGTCTTGATACGACGTCGTTGCGGTCAGTTCTCCAGTTTCGAGCTCTTTCCGAACCTGAAAATTCAGTTGCAAACGATCGAGCTCAGTAACTCCAGATACATTGGAAGAGACTTCATACGGATCTGGGCTAAATAGCGAACTAAGGCGAGTCGCGCCATCGTCGACCGTTTCCACAAACAGTCCAAACCGCATTTCCAGGTCGTCCGACGGATTGAGGTAGAAGTTGAACCGGCCGTTTATCGACTCTCGGTCATCTTCGGTTTTGCCGGTTAGAATGTTATCAATATATCCATCACGAGAGCTATATCCCGCAGAAACACTGTAGGCAGCGGTATCGCTTATGGGAGCGCTCGAAAGCGCTGTTACGCCTATTGAGTTATAGGAACCATATTCCAGTTGTAGCGCTTGCTGCGCCTCAAACCCTGGACGAATCGTCTCAATGTTAATCATTCCAGCCGAAGCATTGCGACCAAAACGCGTCGATTGAGGCCCCGATAGAACGGAAACGCTCGCTATATTCACTAGCTCACTGGGATAGGTCGAAACTGACCCTCCCGGCACACCATCTACGTATAATCCAACCGAAGGAGAGCCGAAGAATATGGAATTCGCGCTTCCGCGTAGAGAAAGAATATCTCCAAATCCTCGGGTATCGCTGTTAATAAAGCTCAAATTAGGGGCCAATCCACCAAGGTCCTGAAGCTGTGTCGCGCCGTAAATACTCAGAACATTCTCATTAAACGTCGACTGAGAGAGCTCCACCTGGAGGTCCTCGAACCGGTACTCGGAGCGGATCTCAAACTCATCGAGATCGACGGTGCCCATGGGATCGACGTAGGTTTGAGCGAAGATTCCAACCGGAAGCAACGCGAGCGTTGTTAATAGGGATGCAGGTAAGCGTTTTATTAGCATGAGTATCGTTAGTAATTTTGGAAAACGTTCCAGATCGACGAAACGTCACGGAAAAGTTCAAAAAAGTCTAGGTAGTGTTTGTGAATTCAGAATCGAAACCAAATAAAAATAGCAGCAATGG
>CALGUT010000156.1 GCA_937920335.1 uncultured Opitutales bacterium | reverse complement strand
GAAGGTGGCAAGGTTTCTGTTGTTTACACCGATGATACGGGCATCTGCAGCGACGGCTCGCTCGAGATCGTCATTATTATGGATCTCGAATATGGAGTCCATACCCGCGAGGTTCGCGCTTAGGTAAAGTGTCTTTATTTCCTCGTCGGTCAGCGCACGAACGATGATGAGGATGGCGCTGGCGCCAGCTTGAGCTGCTTCGAGTGTCTGGATCGGATGAACGAAAAAATCTTTCCTGAGACAAGGGACGTTTACGGAAGATGCTTTTGCGGCTTGGGTTACATCCTTCAGATCATTGATTGAACCTGAGAAAAACTTTTCATCCGTAAGAATCGAAATAGCGTCGGTTTTTGCACGCAGGTAGTGCTCGGCTTGTGTGAGCGCGGACGCACCTGCTGCAATATTCCCTGCAGATGGGGACCTCCGCTTAATTTCAGAGATCACGGAGACTGTATCATGACCGTATAGGGCTTCATACAGAGACGGGCGATTGGGATCCACCCAGGCAGCCAGTTCTGAATCCTCGACTTCGCGAATACAATCCGCGATTTCGAGTCGTTTATAAGCCATGATCTCCGTCAGTTTGTCCATTTTAGGGATTCCGTTCTTTTCTTGTTTAGCGAACTGTTATAACCAAGAACTGAATTATCCAACCTATCCAACCAAAAAATACATCTGTGAGTTCAATCACTGCATTGCGTGAAACGGTGGCGACTTTAAGGGCGCCCGATGGCTGTCCCTGGGACATTGAGCAGACTCACCAATCCTTGGCGGTTTGCCTAATTGATGAATGCTGCGAACTATTGGAAACTCTGGATTCGCTGGATATGGATCATATGCGGGAAGAGCTCGGCGACGTGCTCCTTCAGGTATTGATGCATGCTCAGATTGCCAGCGAGTCCGGAACGTTCGATTTTGATGCGGTATGCGATGAAGTGAATGAAAAACTGATTCGTCGTCACCCCCATGTATTTGGTCCTGAGGATCTGGATTTGAAAGATTCGAAGGCGGTCCTGAAAAAATGGGACGAGATCAAGGCGACTGAAAAGAAGAATGGGAAGCAAAACACCGGGAAGCTATTCAAGAATCTTCCACCTGCGTTGCCGGCTTTGCTCCAAGCACGGGACGTGTATAAACAAATACAAAAACAGGAACTCGATCCCGAAGAGTTGGCAGATAGCCAAACCATTTCGGATTTAAGCACCGGGCTAACCGAGGAAATAGCTGGCAAGAAACTCTTCGAATTAGCTGCGGCTTGCCGGGTTGCGGGTATCGATCCAGAGTCGGCCCTGCGCCGCTATTCCGCCAAGATTGTAGATTCCATTGAAGAAAGACACGGAAACTAGTTTCCACACTGTGGATACGGAAAGCGGCCCGATACTCGTGCCGTATCTCATCCGTCGATCAAGTCGCTCAAGACGCATCTACTTAAGTATTGATGAATATAATCAAGCGCTCGTAACTGTTCCTGCTCGGGCATCCATTAAGGCGGCTTTAGTGTTTTTGGATCAGTGTGGGGATTGGTTGGTTGCCCAAATGGCAAAGACGACTCGGCCCAAGACGATACTCGAATTCCTTCGTGATCATCCAAAGTTTTCGATCAACGGTGCTGTCTGCTCGGTCGAATTTGCGTTTACCAACCGGTGCCCATTTTGCGAGTACGATCAAGAAACCAACAATGTTGTCTTGAGATATGACCCGCATGTCGTTCAGGAAGCTCGAATCAAGGAAGCTCTCAAGAAGTTTGCAAAAACCTGCTTAGCCGAACGTCTGGCGTATCTCTGTGACCTTAAAGGTATTGATGGTCCGTCTCGCGTTACGGTTAGAGATCAGTCAAGCCGCTGGGGTTCCTGTTCTTCATCCAGGGGTATCTCCCTGAATTGGCGACTGATTCTTCTGCCCGTGCATCTGCAGGATTATGTGATTCTTCATGAGCTTGCTCACTTGAAAGAGATGAACCATTCGAAGTCATTTTGGAATCTTCTGACCACCTACGACTCGAAAACAAAACTCCATGATAAACAACTGGGGGAAAAGGGCAGGGCGATTATCGCGTTGGGTAACGCATCATGAACGAGAGTGATATTATTTCTGTTCAGATTGTAGAGTTGGATGCGTTTTTGTCTCACCTTGAGAATGAGCGTAGATTATCGGACTACACTGTCCGAAACTACGGACAGGCGATTCGCGATTTTTCAGTTTGGATGAAAGCGAATACCCGTTGGGAAGGAGAGTGGGACAAACTGAGTCCTACTCAGTTAAAGCGATTCCTGATTGAGAGACAGGCCACTCATTCGCGTCGGACGATCCATAATCATTTCTCAGCACTCAAAACGTACTCCCGCTACCTTCAGACAAAAAAGCTAATCGTTAAAAACCCGTTCACGGGAATTTCCCTGCCGAAGTTGGCCAAGCCTTTGCCCAAGTTTCTCACGGAAAAGCAGATGAGTCTGCTATTGGCTGGTCCGATGCGCCTGCTGGAGAACGAGAGCATCGAACCCTTTTTGGCATGGAGAGATCGACTTGTATTGGAACTGCTCTATGGCGCCGGGCTTCGTGTGAGTGAACTGGCAAACTTGAATTACGGTGCCATCGATTTTCAGCGCGGAGTCGCCCGTATCCTAGGTAAAGGACAGAAGGAACGGCTCTGCCCTTTGGGGAAGATAGCGATGCTGGTCGTGCAGAAGTTCCGGCAAGAGTTTGCCGTGGCGAGTGGCTATGATGATCCGGTTGTTCTGGGAAACAAGAAACACCGGATCCGTGTTCGACAAGTTCAATTGTTAGTTAAGAAATACCTGGCGCTGGCTGACCTTCCGCTCGATCTTACGCCCCACAAAATACGGCATTCGTTTGCAACTCATCTCCTGAATAATGGAGCAGACCTGCGACTTGTTCAGGATCTTTTGGGACACTCGAGCTTATCGACCACTCAGGTTTATACGCACGTTACCTTAGGGCGTCTGAAAGACGCGCACGCAAAGGCGCACCCACGGGCCTGATTTTATCTAAGAGCGGAGTTCAAAGTGTTCGCTCTGGATCTGACTATTAGCTCTGTTTCCCAGACCCGTGTATCCAAGTTACTGTGTCTTCGTGCATTTAAGTATGATTCAAAGGGCACCTGTTGCAGGTTTTTCAGAGACATCGCTAACACGTTACAGTGGTATGCTTGTTCTGGAAATATACCTAACCGATGGCTTTGGGCCATGCTCTCAGTCGCAAAGAGTCAAGACCTGATCTCGCAAGTAGGTTCTTGACGTCGTAGGTGGGGTCTCTTTTTCCATTTGCGAAATGAAGGGCGAGTGATTGAACTTAGGACATGAACCGTACCCGTCACGTGTTGGGACTCTTGGTAGGAACCGCGCTTTTTAGCTCAATCCTGACGCTACAGTGTGCAACTGGCAAAGAAGAGAACAGTCCGCCGAATATTATTTTTTTTCTGGTCGATGATCTTGGCTGGACAGATATCAATGGTAGGGAAGGACCCAATGGACAGCGGTACGAAAATCCCGGTGGTGAGTATGACAGTCGCTATTACTACACCCCTCATTTCGCAAAGCTTCGCAACGAAGGTATGCGCTTTACCAATGCCTATGCGGCTTGTCCCTTTTGCGGACCGTCACGAGCTAGTATCCTGACCGGTAAATATCCAGCCAGGTTAGGTTTCACCAATAACAATACCCATGACCAAAATCAGGGCAGAGGACCATTTTCAGCGAGTGAGATGAATTATACCGAGCCAATCGAACCGGATCTGGTCAGGTATCTGGATCCCAGAAAAGAAACGTCTATCGCCAGAGCACTTAAGTCCCATAAGGGAACCAAATCTGATTATCTTACATGTTCTATCGGCAAATGGCATGTCTACAGTAAAGATGTGAGAGATTGTGGTCCTGAAGCACACGGATTCGATTTCAATATCGCTGGAAGTTATAGAGGACAACCCGATGGAGGAAATAAACCGGGTTGGAACTTTTATAGAGGAAACGCCTGGAACAATGGCTATTACCCTAACCTTGAGGAAGCCTATACTAAATATGCTCCTGAATGGCCGATCGCTTCAGATACCAATGCAAACAACATCGATGACGACTTCGAAGTGCTTAGCTATCTGACGGACGCCCTTACGCACAGGGCTCTGGAATTTATAGATCTGGCTAGTCGCCAGTCGCGCCCTTTCTTTCTCTACATGTCGCACTACGGCGTACATAGTCCCATGCAGGCCAAGAGAACGGATGTAAATAAAGATGGAACGCTGGCTGCAAACGAACCCGAAGTTCACGCTGAACTATTTAAGAGTCGTTGGGGTATGGACGGAAGACATGAAATTGATCCTCCCGGAGGTAGTGGATTTTTCCATACTTCGTTTACCTACGCTTCGATGATAAAAAGCATCGATGAGAGTCTTGGTCAAATCATGGACAAACTAGCCGCCAGAGGCATGGCTGAAAAGACGATTGTAATCTTTTACTCGGATAACGGTGGTGTGGAGAGAACGGGCTATACCTCCAACAACCCTTTGCGCAGCGAAAAGACGCATGCTTACGAAGGCGGCACTCGTGTTCCGCTAATCGTCTGGGGCCCAGGTATTGTTGCAAATGGAACCTCTGAAGTACCAGTCACAGGACCGGATTTTTTCCCGACCTTACTGGATCTGGCAGGCATAAGTTTGGAATCGGTTGAGAGCGCTTCTACCAACAACTTTTCGAAAGAGAAACTGGATGGCGTAAGTTTGGTGCCTTTACTGATCGGAGATACTTCTAGCTTCAATCGCGAAAACGATCCTGAAACTCCAGCTGACGATGGAGCTATCTTCTGGCACGTTCCACACTACAAGCATTCAGCACCGTACAATGCTGTCATCAAAAACAACCATAAGTATATACGCTATTGGGAAGATCAGGAAAACCTGCAAAATCGCAGAGAAACTGAAGATGGTTATCTCATGTCGGAAAATGAGCTCTATGATCTAACAAAGAATATCCATGAATCGGCCGATGATAACCTTTATGATTCTAATGCTGCTCTAGCTAATGACATGGAAGCTATTCTTTTAGTATGGCTGCAAACCGCAGATGCAAAAATGCCTACTCCGGTAAAATTCAAGACCAGCGCGAATTCCGGAAAATGACTAAACGTGCAAAGCGGAGTGAACGTTCATATCTCATATGAGAGAGAAGATCATGAATCCTCATTTAGGTACTAAGAAAATGATATGAAGATTGGCCCTATTTTTCCTCTTTTTGTATCTCTATCTAGTCTTTGGTTTTGTGAATTAGTCTTTCACGCCGACGAAGACAAGGTGAGCAATTGCCGCAATAATAGAATATTCAGAAACGTGGGT
>CALGUT010000155.1 GCA_937920335.1 uncultured Opitutales bacterium | reverse complement strand
TTGAGCTTCAATCTGCTTGAGTGCATCGCTGCTGTGGAGGTCTTGGAGAATCGAGTCTGCTGTCGTTATCAATGTTTCTCTCTTCAGGTTCTTTTCATAGCGCAGAGAAAGGGCATATGAGAAATCTCCAGGAAAGTCTTCCGGCTGATGTTCATTCACAAGATATAAAGCCGCATCGAAGAGTTTGATGAAACCTATGAGGTTAACGCTACTCTCCCGTGTTTTGTTAAGTGTGCGGTCGTCCCACTGTTTCACGTCTTTGAAAGCAAAAGCAGGTACGACAGCTAACAGCGAGAGCGCGAAAACGAAATATCTTAGAGGGATTCTTTTCACAATTCAGCCGGTCGCTTTGGGTTTTAGGCTTATGATATTGAGTCGATTAAATAGCCAGATGACTGGATACACCATGTCATATTCAAACCATCTTACGGCAAAGTTTACTCGGTTCGGGTGCTGGTGATGATTGTTTTGGAAGCACTCGCCCATGAAAAATAAGTCCCAGGCAAAGGTATTTTTTGACTGATCATCGAGGTCAAAGTTCCGGTAGCCGTATTTATGTCCACACCAGTTGATGAACGCTCCGTGGACCGGTCCTATCAGGAACTGTATCGGGAGGAGAAGGTACCACCAAAGCGAAGGAGCAAAGATGACGTAGATTGAAGTGTAGGCTGCGCAAAATACCACGCGGGTGAGCCAGCTATCACCGACGCGATCCAAGGTCGGCCATACGGGCATATTTGCAACAAACGAGGATGGGGCCTGGCGTTTTCCTTCACGGTATTCGAAGTAGATGCGTTTAGTATGCCACATCATTGAGAAGACATCGGTGAAGAGATTTGGTGAGTGAGGATCTTCTTCAGTGTCGCTATGTTTGTGGTGCTCCAAGTGGAGCTGAGCATATGATTTAGGGTGCAGGAATGAAGACCCTTGAGTTACAAAAGTAAAAAGGTAAAAGAATTTTTCCCAAAACGGACTCATGCTAAACATTCTGTGAGCCGCGTAGCGATGAAGGAAGAAGCTCTGAGCGAATGCGCTCAGGTACCAGTGTATAATGAAGAAACTGATAATGACTATCATGATCGGCTGCCTACGTTAGGACTTTTTGAAGGTGTAATGAGACACGCCCCATTCTTGTCCTTTTTTGAATCTAAATAATTCCGAGCATGCGAGAAAGAAAAGCCTCCAACGCCACATCCATTGCGTGGCAATCTTTACTCCGTAACAGTCGTTAAACAGAGCGCGGACTCGGTCTTCGTTTTGATTGAATTTATCAAGCCACGCCTCCAGGGTTTTGGAATAGTGCTCACCATTGACCTTCCATGAATCTTCAACTTTCAAGTTACGATTAAAGTGAGTGAGCAAATCATGAGAAGGCATGACTCCTCCGGTGAAAAAGTGACGGGCCATCCACTCATCTTCGTTTTCGGCGTTGTAGGTATAAGCGTATTCCTTGTGCGTGAAGATGTGAACAAAAAGTAGTCCCGAATCTTTAAGCCAGGTTGAGATTCGTTCCATCAGCATATCGTAATTTCGCATGTGCTCGAACATTTCTATCGAAACAATGCGGTCATAGGTGCCGTCTGGCTGGAACTCATTCATATCCGCCGTGTGGACGGTAACATTGTTTAAGCCTCGTTCTTTGGCCTGATTGCGTATGAAATTACCTTGGGGTTTTGAGTTTGAAACAGCGGTGAAATTGGAGCTGGGAAAATTTTCAGCTGCCCAGAGAGTGAAAGATCCCCAGCCACAACCGAGCTCCAAGACCTGTTGTCCATCCACGAGCTGGGCTCTTTCCGCGACCTGCTTTAGCCCCCTGATTTCAGCATCATCGAGGTTCTTGCAACCCTCGTCCCAGTAGGCGCAGCTGTATTTGAGGCGGTCTCCCAAGACCGTTGTAAAGAATTCTGGAGGAAGCTCATAGTGCTGCTCGTTTGCCTCGTCTGTATTTTGGGCAACGGGAGCCTTGGAAAGTACTTTGAAGATTTCTTCCTGTTTTCTGACTGTGTCTTGTGCTTCTTCTTCCAGTTTTTTTTGGAGTCTTTGGCGAATGCCAAACCTGATTAGCCAATAGGGAAGCCATCCGTTTTCAGCGAGTGTAAGTGCGTTCATTTCTTTTCGGTAATTTAAATTAAGATGCCAGTTCTGAACTGTTGATGTCTAGCGATTCTCCTTGGTCAATAGCAGGACTACAGGTTTCAAAATTATAGGATTCGATATCGGGCCTTCCGAAGACGAGTTGTGCTACGTTTACGTGGCGCTGCAAAAATCCCGCTTCGCAGTAGCTGAAGTAAAAATTCCATCGGCGACTGAACGCCTCAGTAACCCCCAAGCCACTCAGTTCATCGGCTGCTTCATTGTAGCGTTTTTGCCATTCCCGTAATGTGCGTGCGTAGTGCAGGGCAAAGTTTTCGGAGTGATAAAGATCCCAGGGGATATCCGATTTTTCAAGGGTCGTGGAAATGGAGTTCAATGAAGGTAAATGACCTCCCGGGAAAATGTGTTTTCTGATCCAGTCAACTCTCTTGCGGTAGCCTTCGTATTGGCTGTTGGCTGAGAGTATGACTTGATAGGCTGCGAGTCCGTTTGGTTTGAGTAGCTGGTAACAGGTTTTGAAATAATCTTTTAAGTATCGGTGTCCGACCGCTTCTAACATTTCGATTGAGACAATACGATCGTACTGGCCGGTAAGATTGCGATAGTCTTCAAGCAAGATTTCTACCTGATCCCCCAAATGCAGTTCGTCGATCTTGGCTACTGCAAATTCATGTTGCCGTTTAGAGATGGTAGTCGTTGTAACCTTGCAACCATATCGGGTAGCAGCGTGAGCGGCGAATCCCCCCCAACCCGTACCGATTTCAAGAATTCGCATGCCCGGTTGTAAGTTAAGCTTCTTGCAGATACGGTCGTATTTCTCAGTTTGGGCGTCTTCAAGCGATTGATCTTCACTCGTGAAAAAGGCTGACGAGTAGGTCATCGACGGATCCAGAAATGTTTTATAAAACGGGTTTCCCAGATCGTAGTGAAACTGAATGTTTTTGCGGCTTTGTTCGATCGAATTTCTCCGGCGAAAGTGCCTTACACGTTCCCAGCCTAGAAGGGCTTTGCGTAGGGTTTTTTTAATCCAGGAATTCTCTGTTGCACCGAAGTGAGGGTTGTTGATGAGTAGCCACTGTAGGAACCCTGTTAAGTTGTTGGTTTCCCACTTTCCGCTTTCGTAACTTTCACCGAGCCCGATATCATCTTCTAGTAGCACGTCCTTGAAAAAAGACTCATCTTTGATGGTAACTTTAACTTCTGGTGGACTATCGATCATACCAAAGTGATGGGTTGATCCATCTACCATGGTTAGTAGGAGACTGCCTTTCTCGGCTTTTGAGAAAGCGGTGATGATGAGTGACTTGGATTTTTCTGTTAGTGAAAACATGGAACTAGTGTGCTTTTAAATAGGGTCTAACGTCTTTCTGGAGTTCTGGGTCTAGGGCCTTCTTTCTGAAAGGTACTTTCTTTAGGTAGAGCATGAGGGCTTGCCAGTGAATGCCTGCGACAATTTTGAGTGTTATCAGTGGCAATAGAAAGGAGTAGAAAACGAGGTTCTTCTGGGTGAGCGGTCTTCGGCTTCCTTGCAGAGAGCTGAAAAAGAAAGCCTCGTTGTTCTCGGTTTCATTGATTGATAGAGCGAGCATTTCTTGGGGCTGTTTCACTTTGAAGTGAATGAAGGTGTCCAGATTACTGAAAGGGGAGATGTAAAAGTTTTTTTGTTGAGCATCCCGATAGGTATCGCCCTTGAGTTTTTCGCTGGTGACTAGATATAGTTTCTGCTCTTTGAAAGTGTTGGCTACTTCAGCGATTAAGGCTACTGCTTCTCCGTTTGCGTCCTCTACGAAATAGAACGATACCGGATTGAACATGTGTCCCCACGTCCGAAGGTGGGTCAGCAGGTAGATTTTATGAGCTCGTTCAGATAAGTCGTGCTTGGTCAGGAAGTTCAGAACGTTTTGTTTTACGTTGGTGGCTCCTTCCTGAAAATGATCGGTGTCATTAAAATTGTAGATATTCGATTTATTTCGACTCATCCACGGCAGCTTTGCTGCTAAATCATCGATCTCATCAATATCCAGGTAGAACATGAAGACACGATATCCGAAGCGGTGTTGCTTCGGTTTCTTTCGATGGTGGACTATCTGACAATCATATAGACAGGAGTTCATGGGTGACCTCTGTCCTTTCTTTCAAGCGTTTGACGACATCAAGTGCCGATACGAGTGCATCCTCGTGAAAACCGTTTCTATAGTAACTGCCGCAGAAGTAAAGAGGGCCGTTGTTGTTGAGTGATGGTAGGTGTTTCTGGGCTTCTATGGACTTTCCAGTGAATACTGGATGTTCGTAGGTCATCGACCAATGCACGGTGGAAGGATCGATCTGTCCGGCATAGTTTACACTTACGAAGTAGTCGTGTCGGTCAGAAACATTTTGAAGATTGTTCATCCAGTAGTGGGTCGAGGAGACAGTTTCCTCTGATTCATTTTTCTCCATACGGAAGTTCCACGATGCCCAAGCATTTCTTTCCGCTGGCATTACAGAAGGGTCGCTGTGCAGAACTACAGGATTCTTTGTGTAAGAAAAAGCGCTGAGGTATTTTTGTTGGTCTCGGGTTGGGCTATCCAGCAGTGCGAGGGCTTGGTCGGCGTGAGTGGCGACGATAACGTGGTCATAGGTTGCGGATTCCCCGCTCAATAGTGCGACCCGAGCTTTGTCGCCTTGATTGATCACAGTCTTCACTTGGGAGTTCGAGTGGATGCGTTCTTTTAATGGATCCATTATCTTATCGCGGTAGGTACTGCTTCCTCCTTTTACGGTTCTCCACTTAAGTTGGATGCCAACTCCGAGAAGTTTGTGGTTTTCCAGGAATCGGAAAAGGGAAAGTGCTGGATATTCCAGCATCATTGAAGGCGGCGTCGACCATATCGCTGCGGTCATCGGTAGAAGATAGTTTTCCGTGAAAGATTTAGTGAATCTCCGAGACGCCAGAAATGCTTTTAAGGAAATGGTGTCAGTGTGTGACTCAGTCATGTAAGCCTTCGCTTCACGGAAAAAACGCAGTATTTCGGTGAGTAGCTTCCAATGCCTCGGCCTTACAAAGTTTACCCTTTGAGCGAAGAAGGTTTTGAGGTTCGTGCAGGCGTATTCGATCCCCTTGATCCGATGCTGAACCCCGAATGACATATCCGTTTCCACACTTTCTATGCCGAGCTCATCAAACAATTCGATCAAATTTGGATAGGTGGCCTCGTTGAAAACCATGAACCCAGTGTCTACGGGTATCAGTTTATCGTCTTCCTTTACACTGACCGTGTTTGTGTGACCTCCCGTATAGTTGTTTTTCTCATAAATGGTAAGGTCGAATTGGTCTTTGAGGTAATGGGCGCATGCCATTCCTGCGATACCAGTACCAATGATGGCCGCCGTTTGTTTCATTCTAAACGGTGTTCTCGCTGATATCAATCTGATCGGTTTCGCAAAGGTAAACCAGTGCCTTTTCTACCAGATGGCGGGCTTTGGCGGCTTCTTTTCCTAAGTGTGCGTGTAAAATAGTGTCTTCGGGAGACTCGATCTCACAACGCGCGCAGTAGTCTTCAAATGCGGTTAGGCTCGATACCAGAGATGCCATGTGATGGGGGCATTCACACTTTACTTTGGGAGTGGATGCAGAAATCGCTGCCAGTTGACGGTCCGATAGGATCCTCGCTTTTACTTCTTCCGCAGAGTCCGCTCCGGATTCGATGTCGAGTTTTTGACGGTGGCCCGCTGCGGTTAGCAAATACTGCTCAAGGAGTTCCTGTGGAATTGGACGTTTTATCAGGAAGTATCCCAGTCGCCCGAACCCCTTCAAGCGGTCGCTTTTCAGGAAGTCGTAAATAAGAACCAAAGGAATTCCGGGAAATTCGGCGGTCGCTCTGTTTAGTTGGATTTGAAATGCCTGATCGGTTCCCTCTACCTCGAGGACCAGTAGATCGGGCTTTCTGGTCTCTTCTTGATGAAAACCATTGGTATGTGCGGGGATCAGGCTGAACCGTTCAGAGAGTCCCGCTAGGCGCTCGCCAGCTATTTCTGTGAATACTTTCACAATGATCGAGCGATTGGCCTTCACGGTGGGCTTCACTCGGTGGAATTCGGCGAGGCGCGTTTGCAAATCCTCGAGAGTTAAGCCAGCT
>CALGUT010000154.1 GCA_937920335.1 uncultured Opitutales bacterium | reverse complement strand
CGAAAAGCACATCATCAAGATGGGGGAACGGTTTTTCAAAGACGGTCAGTCTTTGAGTATGGTCATTACCGATATCGATTTGGCTGGGGATCATGAACCATGGAGAGGCCCCAATTTGGATGATGTCCGGATAGTTAAATCTATTTATCCGCCTCGCATAAGTTTTTCCTACGAATTTAAAGATTCAGCTGGAAGTGTGATTGCTTTTGGAGACGAGAATCTCAGTGACTTGAATTTCGACTTCAGAATGCGCACCAATAGCCATGACGATCTCTTTTACGAGAAAGAGATGATAACCGACTGGTTTCGTAAACTGCCTAAGCCCGGTGAGTAAAATAGCTGATTTTAATCGGCCAGTTTATCAACGGCCGCTTTAAGTTTGTTTAAACCAATCTCAAGAAGACTTCGAGAGCATCCAAAGTTTAAGCGGACATGATCGTTGGCTCCGAAAAAACCTCCTTCTGAAAGACCAATACCTTCTGATTCGAAGTAACCAGCCGGATTGTCCAGCTTAAGGGCTGAAACGTCGAGCCAAGCAAGGTAGGTCGCTTCCATCGGATGCATCTTTATTTTAGGGATCTGAGTAGATATGAAATGGTAGAGGTAGTCACGATTTTGTCTTAAATACTCTATTAGTTCGAGTCTCCACTGACTTCCGTACCTGTAGGCTGCTTCGCACCCTACAAAACCGAACGTGTTGATTTCAGTTATAATGCCCCGAGCTACCTTTTTAAAAGCGAGTCGAATTTTCGGATTCTCAATAACCGCGTAGGCGCAACATAACCCTGGGATATTGTATGTTTTACTTGGAGAGGTCAGCATCACAGAACGTTTGCTGATTTCCTCGCTTATCAAATTCGTTGGAATGTGTTTGATTCCTGGTTCTAGAATTAAGTCCGAATGAATTTCATCGGTGCATAGGATTAAGTCATGTTGTATGCAGAAGTCGCTCAACTTTTGTAGCTCCTGTTTGTCGAATACACGACCGACTGGATTATGAGGGTTGCATAGGATGAAGCTCCTGGTGCTCGGCTGAATTCGTGCCTCCATTTCATCGAAATCGAAGGTCCAGCGGTTTCCATCCCACATTAAGTCAATCGCTATGAGTTTTCTGTCTGCATTTTCTGGAGCAGTTAGAAAAGGCGGGTAGACTGGTGTACACGTCATTACACTTGATCCATTTTCTCCAAACGCTCTGCAAAATAAGTTGATGGCAGGGACTACTCCAGGTGTCCACACGATCCATGCCGGGTCTATCTTGTAGCCGTGATCTCTTTCCAAATAGTCAACCACGCTCTGAGTCACCGTCTCGCCGGGAACTGTGTATCCGAAAACTCCATGTGAGTTCCTTTCGGCTATTGCGGTGACAATTTCCGGAGCCGCTTCAAAATCCATGTCGGCGACCCAAAAAGGTAGAATGTCTGTGCTTTTGTATTTGTCCCACTTTAGGCTCGCTGTGTTTTTGCGGTCTATTGGAGTGTCAAAGTTATAGTCCATAAGCGTAATGATGTTCTTATCTCAGCTCCTAAACTCACTTTCTTAGTAGTGAGGTGGCTTTTCGTCTGCTCCGCCTGTCTGAAGAGCACCTGAATCAAAGTGGGCTCTCAGGGCTTTTAATTCGTCGATCGTTTTATCAAGCTTCCGTTGCAAAGATAGAATCTCTTTATCTTGCTTGGCCACGTGGTCATCTAGAAACGTGAGATCTTCCTCCAGTTTTTGGATCTGGGATTCGAATGATACTTCTGGGTCAGACACGGTTTAAAGCTCTCATTTGTATCTGTTCAGGCAACAGGAAAAATGGAGAGTAATTACGATTAGAGACATCAGGGAATCCCTTATGATAATATCTGTTTTCTCCCCTATAGTATTTGATGAGAAAATCGCTATACTTGCGGCCTACTTATCGTTAATCAAAAACCACTACCATTATGACAACAGGCGAACTTATCCATGTATTCGAATCAGCCGCTCACAAAAGATCCAATATTTTCGGAGTGCCAGGCGGTGCATTGAAACCAGCAGAGGCAGCGGGAGAACTCATCAAGAGGTATGGACATCAAGGGGCCTTGGAGGAAGCTTCACGCAAGACAGGAAATAATCCTTCTCCGTGGAATTTCTGGTATCAGGTTTACTGTGTGCTTTCCAAAACCACTCCCTAGGAAATTAGTGATAGTTCGGCGAGCGCCGTGTGTTGCTTAGGCGGTTTTTAATCCTCTTTCCCGTTCCAAAACGCGATAGATAATTTGGATGGGCTTGAGTGAGATCCAGTCTTTGCCTAAAAGAGAGTCCGTCACACTTCTAACAAAAAAGTTGATGGGTTCACCGACCATATCACCGTCTCTGTAGACTTCCAAAATCATTTTGCCACGAAGACGATCTAGAGTCAGTTCAACGTTCTTTCCATCTTCGAGAGTGTGTTCACATACTTCGAGATTATTTGGAATCAGGCTTTGGGCGCTTTCTGAAGAAACTGAAGGATATACTGAGTGATAGGTCAGATAGTGCTCTAATTCTTGGATGGTCATATGCGAGTGAGTTCAAGTAGTGAATGTGGCCCCTGCAAAATCGCTGTAAGGGGCGAAGCACCTTTTAAAGGTTATTTACGCAGATCCTGGATCACGGTATTTTCCTCATATATCCGACTCGTTCGTTTTTACATTTACTTGCATGTTTGATTCACGAAAGCTTCTGTAAAAGATACGAATATGGAAATTCCGATTGAAGACTTTTATGAAGACGTGCTGGCAAAATCAGCCCGTGGGTTAGGGATATCAACGACTCAGCTTTCTGAGCAAAGTGGTGTGGAGAAGGCCGCAGTTCGAGAAGCTCTTCGCGGGAATTTTGTCGAAGACGAAGCACGGAAAATGGCTCCGGTACTGGGACTTAATTCAGAAGCTCTCGTTCTTCTGGGACAGAAGTCTTGGCGGCCGGCAGAGGTCGATCTTAACGGCTTAGCGGTGTTCAACTCACCGTTTCATGATATGACGGTAAACGCGTTTGTTTTATGGGACCCGTCTACCAAAAAAGCGGCTATTTTTGATAGCGGCGCTGATGCGACCGATCTGCTCGATTTTGTGTCAAAGCAGGGTTTAGATGTTCAAGGTATTTGGATCACGCATACACACGGTGATCACATCGCGGATGTTAATGGTATTCTTAAAGTTATTGATTGCCCTGTTTATGTGGGGGAAAAAGAGTACGCTAATTTTGGCGAATCGTTTGAAGCCGGCAGGAATTTTTCTGTGGGATGTCTTGCGATTGAAACTAGGCTGACTTGGGGCCATGCCAAAGGTGGGGTGACATTTGTTGTCAACGGCTTGGAAAGACCAGTAGCAATAGTTGGTGATGCGCTCTTTGCGCAGTCAATGGGAGGAGGTATGGTTTCTTATGAAGCTGCCATTGAAACCAGTGGTAAAGAGATCATGACACTCCCTGATGATACTGTCGTTTGTCCGGGGCATGGGCCTCTCACGAGTATAGCTGAACAAAAAGTGGCGAACCCATTTTTTGCAGGGAAATATTAAGGTAATGAGGGGCTTTCGAGCTGTCCTCTTGCCTTGAGTTTTTTGACCCAAAGGAGGATGAGTCCTCTCCTTGGACTAACCAGCCATACTAAGCAAAAGAGCAGGAAGCCGCAAACAACCATTGCTCCAGCAGGAGAACAATCTAGCCAGGTTGCTAGGTGTAGTCCACCTATGGAATACAAGGCCGCGAATACGACACTGAGCCGCAAAATGTTTGGAAGCCTCTCTGAGAGTAACGCGCTGGTTACGCTAGGCATAATTAGCATGGCGATCACTAGTATAGCGCCAACAGATTCGAATGAGAAGACGATTACCAGAGAGAGCACCATCATTAATCCATAATGAGCCCAGCTCACTGGGATTCCAAGCGAGGTAGCGAGTCCAGAGTCGAACGAAGTGACTAGAAGCTCCTTGTAGAAGAGCAGAAGCAGGGCGGTTACGAGGAGTAGAGCGCCTGCCATTTGTAATACGGGCCATGGAACTTCTATTCCGATTAGTGGAAGACTGTCATCGAAGTAGATGAATCCGATTTCGCCGTAGAGAACGCATTCCAAGTCTAAATCGACGTGATCTGCAAAAACGGATATCAGGATAACTCCAATCGCGAAAAGAGTCGTGAAAGTGACGCCTAATGCAGCATCTTCCTTAACTCTGGTTTTCTTATGGATGAATTCTATGAGCCAGACAGTAACGAGCCCAGCAGCTAGCGCCCCTGCTACCATAAGTCCGGTAGATCTAGAATTAGAAAGAAGGAATACAATGGCTATGCCTGGAAGTAGACTGTGGCTGATTGCGTCTCCAACCAACGCCATCTTTCTAAGAACCAGAAAGTTTCCGACCAGTCCGCAGGCTGTATTCACAAGGATTCCCATAATAACGATCCAAATTGAGCTTTCCCAGCCACCGTCAATCCAAGGGGCTGTCAGGAAGCTCTTAAAGTCGAATGTTGGTATGAGTTCCATAGGTTCTAGTTCGCTTTGTGACCGTCTCCCAGATCAATGATGCTCGGTATGAGTTTACCATGTGGATCGACAGTGGGAAAATCCAATCGCCTCTCCAGTTCCCTGACCGTTGCTTCGCCAAGGATGTGTTCTATTTCTTCAGCGTCGTCGTGAACATGGTCAGGTTCGTATTGGGCTGATTCGGTAAGATAGAGTTCCCAGAGGCGGTGATTTCTCACTATGCGACAAGCCGTTTTCCACCCGGAAGGAGTGAGGTAGATTAACTGGCTTTGATTAAATTCGTCCAAATTCGATTTGGACAGAGTCACATATCGTTCCTTAATGAGTCTCTTTACTTCCTTTTCGGCTTCTATGATGGGTAGGTTCCTCTGTTCACCAAACTGTTGAATTGAGACTGCTTCTTCTTTAAAATGAGATTTCTCCCTGATTCGGTAAATTGCTTTTAGTGTATTTTCAATTTGGATACGATGAGTTCGGTTCAAGTGACGGAGTTTCCTGGGTATGATTCCGTAGCGATTTCCGAATAGCAAAGCTAGTGTAAATAGCATACTGGCGCTAATGATCATGAAAGGGCCTGTTGGTAAACTATTGCCTAAATATGAGAAAAACGATCCCAATAGACCAGAACACATTCCAAATAGACTCGCATATAGTAGCATTCGATGCATGCGATCGGTGAGTAAAAATGCAGTTGCGGCCGGAGTTATCAGCATCGCAGATATTAAGACGATGCCAACTGCTTGGAGTCCTATTACAACTGAAAATGCAAGCAATAGCATTAGGAGGTAGTGGATGAAATTTGCTGGAAGTCCGATTGCACTGGCGAATTGCGAGTCAAAACTAGTGACGAGGAATTCCTTATACAAAAGTAGAATTAGAAATCCCGCTGCTGCGGTCACAATAGCGATCATCCAGAGATCGTCGCTTCCTAGCGCGGCAGCTTGACCGAACATAAACTTATCCAAACCTGCTTTGTTACCGGTCGGTAGGCGTTGGATCATCGTAAATAAGCAAATCCCGATGGCATAGAACCCGGAAAGTACCAGTCCCATTGCGCTATCTTCTTTTATGTGGGTTGTTGTATGTATCCAGTGAACAACGACGGTTCCCAGCAGTCCTGCGATGGTGGCTCCGATAAAAATTGCCCAGGGGTCTTTTGTCATGGTCCACAGGAAACCGAGGGCCACTCCCGGTAACACTGCATGGCTTAATGTGTCTCCCATGAGCGCTAGCTTTCTTACAACAATGAAGCTTCCCAGTAGACCACAACAAGTACCAAGCAATAGTGAGCCCAAGACAGCGTACCGAACCGAAGGATCCTTGAAAGAGAAGAAGCGAACAAATTGTTCGATCAAATGAGAATCACTAATCTCTGAGATTTTTGCTGCATGAATTTCACCAGTCAGGACTAAGAATGATGTGATGCCTAGTGCCAAGGAGGCGCAGAGCCTGGATCGTTTGATCATTTTTCGATGGGCAGGTCGCTGGATCGTTTCCTACGTGTATCCACAACTTCGGAAAGAATCGTGAGCCTGCCTCCGTAAGTTTTTTGTAGCTTTTCGTAGGTGTAGACGTCCTCAGTTGGACCGAAATCGACCTTTCGCATGTTCAAAAGTAACAACATGTCGAAGTATTCTTTTGCAGTAGTAAGATCGTGATGGACTACGATGAGTGTCTTACCTCGTTCCCTAAGTTCTTTTAGTATCTTGATTATGGCCGATTCGGTCGCAGCATCGACTCCGGAAAAAGGTTCATCGAGGAAATACAGGTCACTTTCCTGGGCGAGAGCACGGGCAAGGAAAACTCGTTGTTGCTGGCCACCTGATAAATTCGATATCTGCCGCTGTGCGTAGGGCGCCATGTTGACTTTCTCGAGGCAGGCCATGGCGATGTCCTTGTCTTTTCTACCCGGACGGCGAAAGAGTCCCAGATGGCCGAAGCGCCCCATGAGTACGACGTCCATCACATTTACCGGAAAATCCCAGTCTACGGATTCTCGTTGTGGAACGTAGCCGACTCGTTTCGCGTTTTTTTTGTAGGGTTTTCCGAAGATCTTAACCCATCCACTACTCGATGGAACGAGTCCCATGATGGATTTAATCAGGGTGGATTTTCCAGCGCCATTGGGGCCTAGGATTCCGATCAAGTTGCCCGCAGGGACTTCCAGGTCGATTCCATAAAGCACAGGTTTCTTATGGTAGGCTACCGTGAGATCGTGAATTTCAAGTGGCAATGGAGTCTCAGGTGACATTTACGATTTCTATCCTTAAAAACTTCTATTTTGATTAGTCAAAATAGATAAGCCTGTAGGTTTGGCAAGATTTTAAGATGAAGCCTACGGGTCAGCGGTTTCAGTCGAGGTCGCCGATCGGAGCTTTTGGACGATTTGCTAGAGTGCCATTTAGCACTGGCCGCCCGGTATTGGGTATGACTTGAATCGCGCGATCATCCCACAGCTCGATCATTCCGAAGTCTTTTTCGTTGGTTACCTCTAGTTCGGGTAATCCCTGTTTCCTTAGCCAAACCTTAACTGGAGGTATACCGTCTGCCTTGCAGGCCCTTGCGGTGACAATCTTCACTCTTATTCCCTGAGCTATCCATGTTTTTACTCGATTCAGCATAGGTTCAACTGGTTTTCCGATATGAGTCTTACTGATCCACATGTCATGTTTCGCCAAGGTCCCGTCTAGGTCTACTCCAATCCAGGGACCGTCTTGGGGAATGCTGTCGGTTTGGTCTTCTTCAAGGGGAAGGTATTCCTCCTGAGGCGTAGGTTCTTTTCTGAAAATATTTTTAATGAAATTGAGCATGTAAGGAGAGCAGCAGGTAGCAATTTAATGTGAATAGAACATGCCGACTTCGATTACAAGCCAGCATGAAAAATAGACGTGGATATTTTGATGCTAAAATAACCAAGTGGGATAACTTAGCGTAGTGCGGCTGCTATGCGGTACACATTGTGTTTTAGCATACCTTCATAGGTTCCCAGGTCGTAGGTGTCTCCTTCTCTTGTTTCGGTTTCTCCCGGAATTCCCATGGCATCGGAATACAGCTCGCCTCCTATTGCGACCCCTGCATCTATACTGATTCGGCTAATGGTTGCGGGTGAAACTGAAGATTCGACAAAAATGGCTCTCACCTGATGCTCCCGAATAAAATCAACCGTTTTTGCGATGTCAGCCAAACCGGCTTCAGTTGTTGTGGAAATTCCTTGAACACCAACGACTTCAAAATCGAAAGCTTTTCCGAAGTAATTGAAAGCGTCGTGACTGGTAATGAGTATCCGTTGTGCGGGTGGAATTTTTTCGAGTTCACGAGTCGCCCAGTCATAAAGTTCATTATAACTGGCTGCGACACGGTCTCCTGATCCTCGGTAGAAACTTGCGTTATCCGGATCGGATATGCTCAAGCCTTGGACAACCACTTCAACAGCATCAACCCACATTCGAGGATCAAACCAGATATGTGGATCATAGTGTCCAGCGAATTCTGGTGGTTCAAGTAGGCGATCTTCCGCGATACCCTCTGAAATTGCGTAGACCATTTTTCCTTTTCGCGAGAGCTTGACTAGGACATCTCCGATTTTGCCTTCCAGATACAAACCGTTATAGAATATGAGTTCTGCTTTTTGAAGACTGCGAACATCTCCGGCGGTCGCTTTGTATAGGTGCGGGTCAACTCCGGGGCCCATGAGACCTGTGACTTCGATCCGATTTCCGCCCACGTCTTTCACCAGATCCGTAATCATCGTCGTCGTTGTGACAACAGGTAATTTTGCTCCGAGTGGAACTAGAGCGATGCTCCAAATTAGATAAATGAAAATTCGCATTTTGACTGATCAAAATAGCTAGGCGTAAACTATCGTTAGTCAAATAGTTTCGGTGTGCGGCGTGTCCTATCTAGAGACCACTTCCTTTTTCCAGCTTAACCTGTTGGCCTGCCGTAAGAATGATGTCTTTCACCGTGCCACCCGATGGGATCATCGGTAGAACGTGCTCGGTGTAGGGAACGATTACGTCCAGAAGGTAGGGGCCGTCGTGGTCCAACATCTCCTTCATCGCATCTCTTAAGTCTTCTTTTTTGAAGATTTGTCGCGCTTTGACTCCGAAGCCCTCCGCGATCTTGATGTAATCTGGATAGATGGCATCCATGTTGTCAGGGCTTCCGATATCGTCTGGATCACCCAATATTGTTTGACCACGAACGCCTTCATAAAATCGATCCTCCCACTGAACAACCATTCCGAGGTGTTGATTGTTTAGAATTAGAATCTTTGCATCGATCTTTTCGACTTTTGCAGTAGCGAGTTCCTGAATGTTCATTAGAAACGAGCCATCCCCATCGATATCGATTACCTGACGGTCGGGAAAAGCTACCTTTGCGCCTAATGCCGCTGGGTAGCCAAAACCCATGGTTCCGAGTCCTAATGAGCTTAGGAAACTGCGGGCATGCTTGAAATCGTAGAATTGTGGAGCCCACATTTGGTGCTGTCCCACACCAGTAGTAATGATGGCTTCACCTTCGGTTAGTTCATACAAAACTTCAACGGCTTCTTGAGGAAGGATGTGATCGCTCGGTTCGTAACTGAATGGAAATTCCTTCTTCCACGCTGCGATGCGCTTATACCAAGACTCAAGATTAGGTGCCTTGAAACCGATTTCGTCGATGAGTTCGTTGAACCGCTTCAGTGCATACTTTATGTCGGACTGAATCGGATACTGGACAACCTTGTTCTTGTGGTGCTCCGATCGATCAATATCAAGATGAACTATTTGCGCCTTTTCGGCAAACTTGCGGACGTTTCCAGTTACGCGGTCGTCGAAGCGTGCTCCGAAGGCCAGAAGAACATCCGAATCGTCTACCGCGTAGTTGCCAGTCGCTGTTCCGTGCATCCCCAGCCATTTCATCGACAAGTCATCTGTTTCAGGGAAGGCTCCCACTCCCATGAGCGTGGTTGTAACGGGGATACCAGTCTTCTTTACAAACTCATACAATTCGTCAGATGCGTTTGAGGAAATAACTCCGCCGCCTACGTAAAGGACGGGTTGGCGCGCCTCAGATATGAGATCCAAGACCTCAATGAGATCTTTGTCATCGGCCCTCTTGTCTGGATTGTAGCCAGCCAAGTCAACTTTTTCTGGCCAGGATGGAGCCGCCATCTTTTGTTGAACATCTTTGGGGATATCAATCAAAACCGGGCCAGGGCGGCCTGTTGTTGCAATGTGAAAAGCTTCTTTTACGACCTTTGGAATATCCATGGGGTCGAGGACTAGGTAGCTATGCTTAACTGCCGAAAGGGTCATTCCGTAAATGTCTGTTTCTTGGAATGCGCTTTTTCCGATCAAGTGCTGTGGGACTTGGCCTGTAATTGCTATCAATGGGATGCTATCCATGTAGCAGTCGGCAATACACGTGACTAAGTTGGTCGCTCCTGGACCACTTGTGGCCATGCACACGCCTGCTTTTCCTGTAGCCCGTGAGTAGCCAGCCGCCATAAAACCTCCACCTTGTTCGAAGCGAGGGAGGATGGTCCGGACTTTGTCCTTACGTTTTACCAGAGACTGATGCATCTCCATGGACGCTCCGCCGGGATAGGCAAACACGTTGTCCACACCCTCACGAATCAATGCTTCGACTACTAGGTCAGCACCGATCATGGAACGGTTTGTTTCGGTTGGTTGTGATGTTTGTTCTGTTTTTGTGCTCATGGTAAAAAAACGTAGCTACTATCCGTATAAGGGAAAAATTTCAGCCGAAATTAGGCTTAGCCTGTCTTTGTGCAACTCAATATCGATACTGAGACTAATAATCTATGAGGCAAAACAGGCATACTATTCTGCAATCTTGCTCAAATGCCTTTCCAAAAACGCCGATTAAGTCCTAGGATCTGAATCCTATGATAAAAATTTTGGTCCTTGGAGACATTGTGGGACGACCTGGACGTACCTTTCTGATTGATAGTATCTCCGATATTAGAGCAAAAGAGCAAGTCGACTGCGTTATTGCTAATGGTGAAAATGCAGCTGCAGGAGCCGGTATCACTGGTAAGATTGCGACACAATTGGTGGATGCAGGGGTCGATGGGCTTACGTTGGGAGATCATAGTTGGGACCAAAAAATATTTGTAGAGGAAATTGATCGATTGAGTAGTATTTGTCGTCCTGCCAATTTCGCGCCGGAAGTTCCCGGTCGAGATTGTCTGATATTGGATGTTGGAACTCTCAAAGTGGGGGTGTTTACAGTCCTTGGTCGCAATTTCATGGGACCCAAAGTGGATTGTCCGTTTCGCACTGCTGACCGAATCATCAACCAATTGAGTGGTCAAACTGACATTATTCTTGCTGAAATTCACGCGGAAGCTACCTCGGAGAAGATAGCTTTCGGATGGTATTTAGACGGTCGGGTAGGCGCTGTATTTGGGACTCATACCCATGTTCCTACAGCAGACGCTGAAGTCTTGCCTAAAGGGACTGCTTACATATCTGACTTGGGAATGTCAGGACCTTATAATGGAGTATTGGGAAGAGACAAAGATGCTGTAATTGGCCGTTTCATGGATGGAATCCCTCGACGATTTCCAGTAGCTGAGGGAGATGTGCGACTGTCAGGCGTGATCGTGGAGATTGATGAATCGAGCGGATTGGCGGTTTCGATCGAACATCAGTTTTGGCGACAGTAGGGCGGTGATTATTTTGGACACAAAAAAGCCCCGGCGTGAACCGGGGCTTGAAAGTCGGCACCTATTTTTGCACCACTCGCCAAATCGCGAATACCATTCCTGGGAAGAAAAAGAGGAATGTTAGTATGAGTGAAATCCAGAAGTTCTTGTTGAGTCCTTCTTTCAGAAACACGCCTAATGGTGGTATCAGAATGGCGCAGATTAGATGTACAATATTCATGTGGTTTTCTTGGTATGGTTAGAGACTTACTTATTTTTTCAAAT
>CALGUT010000153.1 GCA_937920335.1 uncultured Opitutales bacterium | reverse complement strand
GATGTAATAAAGCACTTTCAGAGCACTTTGTAGTGCTCTTTGACTGAGTTAAAATTATCTGGAGCTGCTACGTCGATTCTGTCGATAATCGTACTATGAAGTTTTTCGCGCTCACATTATTGTTCTTAGGTCTCGTAGTCACTTCTCACGCAAGAACGGTTGAGGCTAGCGGCGGTAATTCGATCGTTGATCCCTTTAGTATCGCATTTGATGCGCATGGGAATCTTTTCGGTGTAGAATACGTGCGGTCAAATCGGGTTTTTAAAATAGATCCATTCGGCGTCATCAGTAAGGTCGCAGGCATTCAATCCGTCACGAATCAAAAGATGGGTGATTTAGGTTCCCGTGACGGGTCTGATCCCATGACCGCTCATTTTAATGGTATGCACGATCTGGCGATCGGTTCCGATGGTAGCATTTACTTGACCGATACCTTCAATGCTCGGGTGCGCAAATTGGATAAAGCAACTGGTAAACTAACCACCATCATTGGAACGGGTGTTACAGGTTTTTCGGGAGATGGAGGTCGCAGCCATAAAGCACAAGTGGCACAGGTTCACTCTCTCTCATTTAATGAGGATAAAACGCGCCTCTATTTTACTGATCTACCCAATCGAAGAATACGAATGCTCGATATAGCTACGGGATTCGTATCGACGGTGGTAGGCACTGGGGAGAAGGCGGTCCCGATAGATGGCACAGCTGCACTGAAGGCGCCGTTACTGGATCCCCGAGCAGTTCTGGTCGATATGGATGAGAATATCTACATCGTTTCCCGCGGAGGACATGCGCTGAGGTTCGTTGGCCAGGATGGCAAGATTCGAACGCTTATTAATCCATCTGGAACCAAAGGATACTCGGGGGATGGTGGACCCGGTGTTGATGCGACGATGAATGGGCCGAAGCATCTGGCCATGGATCCGCAAGGGCGTATCTTAATAACTGATACGGAAAATCATGTGATCCGTCGCTACGACCCCAAGACGAAATTTATCGAATTAGTCGCAGGCGTACCCGGACTGAATGGACCCGCTAGCTCGAATGATCCGCTTGAGATTGAACTGGCTCGTCCGCATGGTTCACGGGTGAATAACGGTTGGTTGTATATCGCAGATAGCGAGAACGATCGAGTGATTTGGTTTCCGTATTCAGCTAATTGATTCCCTTCAGATCAGCAGCAGGCTTCTTAACTGGGGTGCGCGTCGGTTACCCCATAGAAAACTTCTCCTATGGATTTTGCTAAGGGCCCAATCAAGCCGACGACCGCTCCGAACCATTTCCTTTTATGGAGGATAAGCTCTTGAGATTTATCGACTAACTCAGTGTTCCCAGGCCCAGTCGCTCGAACTGCTCCGTTGGAGCAGCACAGGCTTTCATGAGGTTTCTCATTTCTTTTTTGAATGTGTCTTCGAGCGCCGAGTCTTGAAGAGGATTCAATTGCTTCGGATCATTCTCCAGATCAAAAAGCAGCGTATCCAGTTGCATGGGTGGCTGTTCTTTTCCGGGCAGTCCTCCTTTTGCAGGAATTTTTTGAGTTCGGAGTCCTTTGTGGAATGGGAATGGCTCGACCAAACCCTCGCTGTTTTGAAGTTCCTCTACGCTAAACGAATCACGCATGTGGTTTGGCATCAACGTGTATTCATAAAGTGGTTGATTCTTTCCTTCCTCGGGCCCGCGCATGTAAACGTAGCGACCGTCAGTGATATTTACATGATGCCCATGCATGCCAAAGATAGCGTAGTCGCGAACAGGGGTGTTGTTTGTCAGGACAGGTCCGAGATCCTTCCCCAACATGTCCGGAGTTGGTGATAGTCCAAAGTAACTGAGTAGGGTCGGGCCAAGATCGATCGCGGGTTGCACGAGCGCTTGTCTACGTTCATCTTGGAGTCTCTGTCGCGGATCCCAGATGAAAAGGGGGGTTCGGGCGATCTCTTCATAGAATGGACACCAGCACTTTCCCGTGCGATCATGTTCGCCCAAGAGGAATCCGTGGTCCGTGCATACTATCAGCATCGTATCCTTCCAAAGGTTCTGTTTGTCCATAAGGTCCAGGACCGTCCCTAACTTCTCGTCGCACATGCTGATGAGAGCGGCGTTCTCATGAACAAGGTGATTGATCTCATCCCGGGTATTTTCGACGAAGTTGTAATGAGGCCAATCGAAGTGCGGACCCTTGTAACTGTCGTAATGTTCTGGGTACAGGTCTTTGTATTTCTTGTAGGAAAAATAGGGTTCGTGAGGATCAAAGGTTTCAATCTGGAGAAACCAGTTATCCGCATCTTCGTTCCGATTGATAAAATCTACGCCCGCTTCAAAGGTCTTGGTTTGCATATGCAGGTCCTCTGTCGGCATACCCCCTCGATTCCTGAAATCTTGTTGGACAAAGGGGTAGGTGTCTTCGTGTCGTCCAGTGATCGGATCAGGGAGATCCGGCTCCTTAACTTGCCCCATCCAGGGATCGCCTTCCTGGCCGCGGAAGAATTCCCAGGTATTGAACTTGGTGTGGTAGTTGGAACCTCCTTCTTCAAAATAGTGGTAATGGTCAGTCACAAGGTGAGTATAGATCCCAGCGTTTTTCAGCATCTTCGGCACTGAGTCATCAAACGGCTCCAATGGCCCCCAGGACCGGTGCAGAAAACCCGGCCGACAAGTATGCATGTCTCTCCGAGCAGGCATACACGGCATGGAGCACACATAGGAGGTGTCAAACGTCACTGTCTGTTTTGCCAGACGTTGAAAGTTGGGGGCATGAACCCAGTCGCATCCATACGGAGGCAGCATGTGACGGTTGAGAGAGTCAAACATGACCATGATAGCTTTCATGTTCATGAGGGTATTAGAATAGCCAGTAGTTTAACGAACCCAAAACAATGAAAATTTTACTTCGAAGAATCAGTATCGGTTTATTGATTAACTGATATGATAAGTCGGGTTTGTCGTTGCTCAGCTCAGGTGAGGCATTTGGATAGGAGACTTATTTATCCCTTTGATTGCTACCCCGATGACCAAACGTTTACTTAGATCAGGATGGATTGTCACAATCGCTGTGATGTGCCTGACTGTTGACGGACTTGGCAAGGTTTCGTTCAACAATGATATCCGCCCCATCATGTCGGATACCTGTTTTCAATGTCATGGGCCTGACGCCAACGCACGGGAAGCAGATCTTCGATTTGATATCCGAGAAGAGGCGATTGCTGACCGGGATGGATCTCCGGCGATCATTCCCGGAAATCCGGGGGAGAGCTTGATGATCTGGATGATTAATGCGGAGGACGAGGAAGACCTCATGCCACCCAGCAAGCATCCTCGCACCTTGACCAAGGAAGAGAAGCAGCTCTTTGCCGATTGGATAGCAGAGGGAGCAGAATACGAAGAGCATTGGGCCTATGTTTCACCAGTTCGGAAAACTCCACCAGCAGTGGAACAGTCCAATTGGGTCATAAATGAAATTGATTACTTCGTCCTCTCGAAACTGGAGAGTCTGGGTTTACAGCCGTCCCCAGAGACCAAGAGAGAAACATTGATTCGTCGGGTTACACTGGATCTGACCGGTTTGCCGCCAACGATTGAGGAGATTGACGCATTTCTTGATGACGAGTCTCCGGACGCCTATGAAAAACTGATAGATCGTCTTATGGCCTCTCCCCGGTATGGAGAGCGTATGGTCTGGGATTGGTTGGATGCAGCGCGTTATGCGGATAGCAATGGTTATCAAACCGACCCGGAGCGAGGCATGTATCCCTGGCGTGACTGGGTGGTTGATGCTATGAACAACAATATGCCCTTTGATCAGTTTTCGATTGAGCAAATAGCTGGGGACCTTTTGCCGAACGCGACCAAGGAGCAAAAGCTGGCCACCGCCTTTCTTCGCAACCACATGATCAATGGGGAAGGGGGGCGCTTACCGGAAGAGAACCGGATTGAGTATTTGTTTGATCAGGCGGAAACCGTGGGAACTGTCTGGATGGGTGTGACAATGAATTGCGCGCGCTGCCATGACCATAAGTTCGATCCTATTACCCAGCGTGAGTATTACCAACTAACAGCATTTTTCGATAAGACCGAAGTTACCGGACAAGGTAAGAATCCGCATACCCCACCGGTTTTAGATCTGACGACTGACGCGCAGCATGCTACTTTGAAGCAACTGCAAAACACCCACGAAGAGCTGGCGCGTATTGTAGATCAATTGGAGCTGAAGATCTTTCCGCGTCCCGCAGGTGAACCCGCTGGTAAGTCCGACCGAGTACAAGATGTGGAGGGCGGCAGGTATGTCTCCTTGCTCAATACGCCGTCAGTCGAGCGTAGACCACAAACCTTTGTGCACCTGCTTCGCCTATTCGGTGATGAGTACCCCGCTTACGGAATGGCCCTTCAACGCATGTGGGATGCCTACGATGCTCAGCTTGTGTACCGATACCAGATGCCAGTGGTGATGGTGATGGAGGATTCCGTTGAGCGAGAATCGTTTATTCTCAATCGGGGTATGTACAACGACCCCACCGAAACGGTAGTAACCGGCTTTCCTGCGATCATGAGCCGTGGCGAAACGCTGTCTGGCGATCTCAATCGTCTGGATCTAGCACGTTGGTTGATGTCGGACGAGCACCCTCTAACCGCCCGCGTAACCGTAAACCGCTACTGGCAAATGTTTTTTGGGATGGGACTCCTCAAGCAAACCGAAGATTTTGGAGTCCAGTCGGCTCCTCCGAAGTATCAAGCTTTGCTGGATTGGCTAGCGGTCGAGTTTCGGGAGAGCGGTTGGGACGTTAAATCCATTCATAAGAAAATCCTGATGAGTGCCACTTACAGGCAGAGCTCCAGGATCACCTCGGATCAATACGAACTGGATCGTGAGAACAGCTTGTTAGCCAGGGGACCTCGTTTTAGACTGCCGTCATGGATGATTCGGGATCAGGCACTGAGCGTGAGCGGTTTGCTTGTTGAGGAACGGGGTGGGAAACCGGTTCAACCCTACCAACCGGAAGGCATCTGGAAGGAAGCGACGTTTGGGTTCACCCGTTATCATCAGGATCGCGGCGATAGTTTGTATCGGCGGAGCTTATACACGTTTTGGCGGAGGATTGTTGGGCCGCCCGTTTTGTTCGATAGCGGCGCGCGCCAGGTGTGTGAGGTAAAAGTCCAGCGAACAAACACACCACTCCATGCGCTGACGACCCTGAATGATATTACGTTCTCCGAGGCTGCACGAGTATTCGCCGGAGAGCTCCTTACTGCTCCCTGTCAAGATGATAACGATCGTCTGCGAAGCGCCTTTCGCAAGGTCACTGCACGTTGGCCGATGGAAAGCGAATTCTCGGCGCTCCGCAACGCGTTGAAGAAGTACCAAGTTCACTTTACCAACGATAAGGACGACGCCGCGACTCTAGTTTCTGTCGGAGAGTATCCTCCCAATAGAGACTTGGAATCCTCGCGGCATGCTGCCTGGTCGACTCTCTGTCTCATGCTCCTGAATCTGGACGAAACCCTAACGAAAGAATGAATCCACTCAACGATGCCAAGCGTCAGTTCACTCGGCGCGATTTTTTTGGAAAAGCCGCCACCGGAATCGGAGGAATGGCTTTAGCGAGTCTGCTGGATCCAGGGTTGTTTGGATCGAAGGCGAATGCACCCGCTATTTCGGGCCTACCGCACTTTGCTCCGAAGGCAAAACGCGTAATCTATTTGCTGCAAAACGGAGCCCCTTCGCATGTCGACTTATTCGACTATAAGCCGAAGCTTTTCGAGATGCAGGGACAACCGGTTCCGCCATCAATTTTGGGAGAGCGCCGTTTCAGTTCGATGACCAATACCAAGGAGAAGCTACTACTGCCGAATATCACTGAGTATAAGCAATATGGTAAGAGCGGTAAGTGGATGGGTAACTTCATGCCCAAGACGTCTGAGATCGTGGATGATTTATGCTTTATCAAGTCCATGCACACGACCTCCGTAAATCACGCGCCAGCTATTCAGTATTTCCTGAGCGGCTCTGAAATTCCCGGAAGACCGACTATTGGTTCCTGGTTAAGTTACGGACTGGGCGCCGAGTCAGATGACCTGCCTGCGTTTGTCGCCATGACCTCGCGTGACAAGGAAGCGTCCTGCGGTCAGATATTTTATGATTTTTACTGGGGTAGTGGGTTTCTCCCTACGAAGTACCAAGGGGTAAAGTTTCGCGGTAGCGGGGATCCTGTTTTATATCTCCAGAACCCCGAGGGCATGGATCGCAAACTTCGGCGTGAGATGTTGGATGACCTGGCTCACTTGAATGAGATTAAGTTGACCGAGTATGGAGATCCTGAGATCGCCACTCGCATTTCTCAGTACGAGATGGCTTATAAAATGCAGGTCAGCGTGCCTGAACTTACGGATTTTTCTGACGAATCTGAAGAAACCTTGGCCATGTATGGACCTGACGTTCGCAAGCAAGGCACGTTTGCCTATAACTGCCTTATGGCCCGACGTTTGGCAGAACGCGGTACGCGATACATTCAGTTGATGCACGCAGGATGGGATCAGCACAACAACCTGACCAGTCAGCTTGAGATCCAATGTACGGATACAGATGCCCCCAGTGCTGCACTTGTTAAAGACCTGAAGCAACGGGGTCTATTAGATGATACGCTCGTCATATGGGGCGGCGAATTTGGTAGGACGCCTTTCCTTCAAGGAGAGTTTGCCGACAAAGCCCGTTGGGGTCGCGACCATCACCCCTACGGATTCACCATCTGGATGGCGGGTGGGGGAGTAAAGCCCGGAACCATCTACGGTGCCACGGACGAGTTAGGATTCAGCGCCGTCGAAAACCCCGTCCACGTGCACGACTTTCAAGCCACCCTCATGCACCTCATGGGTATCAACCACGAGAAATACACTTACAAGTTCCAGGGCCGCAATTACCGTCTCACTGACGTGCATGGGCATGTGGTGAAGGAGGTATTGGCCTAAGCTTATCGGATTAACTTGAAAGAGCTGAAACCTGAAGAAATCAGAAGCGCAGTTAAATGGGCCT
>CALGUT010000152.1 GCA_937920335.1 uncultured Opitutales bacterium | reverse complement strand
CCGTGGAAGCCGTCTGCGGGGTACGGTCCGCCTTTGGTCGGAGAGAGGCGGTTAACGCAGGATCAACGGGATTTACTTAAAAACTGGTATCTGAATGGTTCGCCGATGGGAGACATGGAGATACTCGATGAGCCGCCGGAGGTTTCCAATAATTGGGCGTTGGGGGAGCCTGATTTGGTGGTAACGATTCCTGGTGAATATATGCTGCCAGCCGAGGGAAAAGATATCTATTTCAATTTTGTACTACCGATTCCAATCGATGAGGGAAGGTATGTTCGTTCGATTGAGTTTCTTCCGGAATCTAGGCTGGTTATACACCATGCAGTAATGTCATTTGATCAGACTGCATGGTCCAGGAATAAGGCTGCGAGTGAGATCGGGTTTGGTTTTGCTGGCATGGAGCTCGGTAACGCCAGTGACCCTGCAGGGCAATTTATAGGTTGGACACCGGGGCAAGTTCCATTCCAGCCACATCCGGGAACCGCTTGGACACTCGACCCGGGGACGGACATGGTCCTGCAGTTACATATGTTGCCGAATGGAAAGGCGACGAAGATTCAACCCAAAATCGGACTTCACTTCACTGACTTGGCTCCTACCCGCGAGACGATGACGGTGAAATTGGTTGATCAGAAGATCGATATCCCACCCGGAGAGTCTGAATACATTGTTGAGCAATCAATGGTTCTACCGGTTGGTGTTGAGGTCCTTAGTTTGTACCCACATACGCATTATTTGGCAAAAGAGATTGAGGTATTTGGAATACTTCCGAGCGGCGAGCAGAAGTGGTTGTTGCGTATTGCTGACTGGGACTTCAATTGGCAAAGCGATTACCGATATAAAGAACCCCTCCCGCTGCCGTCAGGTACTCAATTGGTTATGCGTTACAGCTACGACAACTCTGATAATAATATTCGCAACCCGTATGCTACTCCCAAGCGAATTACTTTTGGTCCGAATTCGACAGATGAGATGGCAGAAGTTGCGATTACACTATTACTGGAGAAATCAGAAGACCTCCCGGTTCTTGAAAAAGCTTATCAGGATTACCGGGTCCAGGCAGCCGGTAAGGTGAGATTCTTTTACGATCAAGGGATGAGTTTCTTGAAAATGGGGTTGTGGGATGAGGCGTTCAATTCACTTCAGGTTTGTATTGTAGAAGATTCCAATTTTGCGCCTGCATTTTCTGCTTTGGGATTTGTCTACAGCGAATGGGGCGATCGGGAGACGGCCGCCGAGTTTCACGCAAAAGCGCTCAACCTTGAGCCTGATAATGTTGCTTATCAATTGGCCTATGTTCGAGCGAAGTATCCGGAGGGAGGCGTTCAAGCTCAATTGCTACTCAAGGATTACCTTTTGAAAAATCCTGAGAGTGAATCTATCCGGTTAGAACTAGCGGATGTCTACTTACGCGGAAATCGAGTTATTAGTGCCATTGGCATACTCGAAGAGGGGCTGTCTTTAGGCGATAATGAGGGATCAATTAGCCTTCGTCTTGGACGAATCTACGGACAGATTGGAGAAATAGGAAAAGCAACCGAGCGACTCGCCGCCGCGGCGGCGACCCAAGGGGATACTCCTGAGACGCGGCAGATTCAGGCGGACGCCTTATTTGCACAGGCGTTGCTGGTGCAATCAAAGGATACTAGTAGGGCAAGCGCTTCACTAAAACGTGCGATTGAACGTGTCCCTGATCATAAAGGAGCACTTCTTTACCTGGCTCAAATGTCCTTGCAAGCGGACGAACCTGCTTCCGTTTTATATCTGAGCAAGCTTGTTGAATTGCCCGAGGGGCGCAGGTTGCCAAACCGAGCCTTCATCGGCGACCTTCCGTTTCCGAATGGAGTTTTGATGCTCATAGATTTATACAGAGATCGAGGACTAGAGCAATTGGCTGATGCTTTATTGGAAGAGAGTATCGCTCATGCTCGCAACCGCGATCGACGGGATTGGGTTTTGAAGCTCGAAGCTAAGTTAAAGCAATAAGTGGTATTCTGTTCTGCTTGATAGACGGAGTCGGAGTTTTCTGATCTTTCAAAATAAAAAGCGACTCCGGTATAAACCGGAGCCGCTCTCTAAACTAACTATATGAAATCTTAGATCTCTGTTTTACAGTTCGAGCTCAAACGATGCGATGATTTGACGACCAAACTTACGTCCTAGACGAATCGGATCTCCATTGATATCGACTAGTGAAACGATGTCGTCATCATCGTCGAGCACGTTGCGGATCGCTAGGCCAACAATGTAGTTGCGATCTCCTAGGAATTCAGACTTTCCGCGGTAACGGAATGAGAGGTCGAAGTCTAACTCATCCTCCCCGTAGAGTGGCTTTGATAGATCAATCGTTTGACCTACACCCGGGATATCCTGGGCGCCATAGGAGATCAATGGTTTTCCTCGGAAACGGGCTGCTGCGCTTGCTGTTAGGCCTTTGAAACGGCCCTCTGTGAAACGATAGCTTGCGTTGACGTTGAACCGATTGTCGCGAACGAACTCATTTGATTTTCCGTCCAGTCCTTGAATGACATTGATACCGGTTGAACCGTTAACGACGATCCGTTCCCAGCGTTCCTTGACTGATTCACCACCGTTTTCAACGAGCTGATTGTCGTTCCATGGAATCGGATAGGTATCGGTCGCTGCGTTGGTGGTATTCCAGGTCCAGGTTCCGATAGTTCCATTGCCATTTAAGTCACGCGGGTTTCCTTCGCCACCCTCTGGAATACTAAGGGCACCCCAAACGGGTTCGCGTTGGGCAATCCAGTCCCACCACTCGAGTCCGATGTTACTTTCAGTAACTTCCTGTTGGGTCCAGTTGAAGCGAATGTCGAGGTTATCGGTAACTTTCCAGTTGGCTGAGATCTCCTCACCAGTTGCCACCTTGAAGCTGACTACCCAGTAAGGATCACCATTACCCAGGATAGGGAACGCATCGCCGTTGCCGACGATGGTCGGCATACTTGGGGATACACCTTGTAGGCGATTTTCGATCGGACTGATCTGCCAGCGTACTCGGTTGAACGGAGTATTTGCGGCACGAGCAGGTCCAGAGCTATTCTCGAACTTGTTGTAGCGAAGTGAGAATTGACCGTCATTGGCAGAAAGCAAAATACCTTTGTCTTCTCCGTCACCCAAAGCTCCGGGATAGCGATCACCGAAAGGACCGAAGGCATTTGTGCTGGGCTGGAAAGTATCGGACTCGTTGTAAAATACTCCGATGTCTATTCCGCCTGGCAGGTAGCCGCGTAGTGGATGTGCGACCACACCTTTTGTTCGGGTGATGCCGCTGTCTGGTTGATTGAATTCACCCCATGGCAGGTCAGCCAAGTGCTGTCTGAGTCCAGTCCAGTTGTCGCGATTGAATCCTGCTTTTGACGCGGCATCTACCTCGTCGTCGCGGTATCCATAGGTCCCTACGATGCGTCCGTCCCAGAAGAAACCCTGATAGGAAAATTGTTTGGTATCCAGGGTTGTGAGGCCATTTGTGGATCGGGCTTGGTTGACGCGGCGATTTCCATTCTCATCAAAGAAGCCTGTGTTTTCAGGGTCGAGTAGCCATTCATGACCGCTTTGATCAGCTATCACCCAAGGTTGACCCGCGACTTGACCGGTAGTAGGAACGTAACCCGCGTCACCTCCTACGTAAGAACGTGTCCGCACACGGTTTGATCCAACGTTTTCGATCCAACGATTGTTACGTATTGGATCGCCACCATTATCGTAACGTACGTTACCGTCGCCGTCTAATGCGTAGGGTTGTCCCCAATTGATACCTGCAATTTCCGGCCATGTGAACTGATTTTCAGGCGCAGCCCCGGGGTTTTGAGTTGGTATAAAAGAATAACGATAAACCTGATTCCAGCTTCCAGTTTCGTTACTGGACATGAGACCTGCTAAGCGATGGCGACCGAGGAAGCCCATGATACCTTCTGTCTTTTCAGCGAAGTCAAACTCATAGGAGAGTGCTGCGCGCCAGTCTTCTGATTCGAATTCCCCCCTCTGGTATTGAGAAGATGCCTCGAAGTATGTTCTGCCGGCGTTAGGATTCTGTGTGTCGCCGTCGGGAAGATATTGGTTGGGGTCAACGCGTACTGCAGTTGCGTCCAGATACCCCATGAGTTCTGAGTTGAACTCATCAAAGCTTTCTTTCTGGTATCCAAACTCAAAATACGCGTTCTCAAATAGCTTTTGATTGAGGAAGAAGTTAATTGAATTTCCCTGGAGTTCTTCCCAGCGATTGCCGTCGACTGTATTCACGTCGGTTGGAAAATATTTGTCATTGACGAGTGTAAATCCGTCGGCTTCGCGATTGAGATTGGGAACGTGGTCCCAGTTCGTTTCACGGCGAATTTGCACAGAGTTATTGGCATATCCAGCGATGGGGATATTCGGTTGTCCCTGAACCATTATCGGTGCTCCATTGGTATTTTCGAACAACTGCTGGCCCGTAACGCCTTCAAGATTCAAGTTACTTCCGCTAGCTGCCCACTCTGCCGAGTTGGGGAATATAAACTGGTTAGGGTATCCGCCGCCGCTTCCACCTTTGTCAACTCCAAGTGTTTGAGACTCATACCAAGGGGTGATGTAGTCATAAGGAAGCAACCTTGACGGGCGGGAGACTCGAATGTCTACACTTTCATACATGAAGTTGATCGTGGTATTTTCAAATGGCTTCCAGGTTAACGTTCCATAGAAGCGAGTGGAGTCCTGTCCGCTGGGGTCTAGGCCAAAGGCTTTGTCTTCGTTCATGATGGCCGCGCGGAGCGCGAGTTTGTCCTCAATGAGAACTTTATTGTAGTCTAATTCTACCCGATGGCCATTCCAGTCATCTGCTTGCACCTTGATTTTTCCGAAGTCGGAAAACTGTGCGCGTTTGAGGGTAGAATTGATAACCCCTGCCGGGCTACCAGTTCCGAATAGGATAGAACTCGGACCTGCTGAGATAGTTACGCGATCGAGGTTGTAGTTGTCGGATGGTGCGCGGTAAGCGAAGAACTCCTTGGAGTTCGTTGCACTTGCAAGGCCGCGTACGCGTATGTTTCCGCTAGCTCCCGTTTGCAACCCGGTTCCCGTAACGATCTCGTTTGCTGCTTCGAGGTTTGTTGAATAGATAGCAGCGTCTTCGATCGAGTTGAGTGCGAAATCATCCATGAAATCCATGGTGATAACTTCGATCTGGGCCGCGACGTCTCTTAAGTTGGTGTTGAGGCGGCTTCCAGCCAATGTGTTTTCAGCAACCCATCCTTCGTTGGGCTCAACGGTAAAGGGGGAGAGTTCAAAGACTTCTCCATCCTCTTGAGCTAGGAGAGACAGGTTGTTAAAAGCCATAGTACCGACTAATAAAGTCAGTGGCCATCGCTTGCGTGATTTTGTGTCTAGTATTCTGTGTATCATAGTAACAATACGGGGTGAGTGTTATTCGTAGATTTATCCAGAGCTGCCGTCTTTCCATTCGGCAACTTCAGGGATTGATGGTTAGTTGGGGCTGTTAGAGGTTTTGGTGTGCTATTCGCCCTTTGAGCCAAGCAACATCGGGGAACGATCAAGTATCTTCTGTTTATTGCTCAAAAGTAGGCGTACTATTAGAGATCCGCTCAATATCCACGCAGTGGAACGCGTTGCACAACTGTCCATTATTTATGTGACAGTAAAGTAAGTGGCCCAGAACTTACTCAGCTAGTTGAGTTAACGCTCTTCAATCCGGACAAACGATCTATGTCGTTTTTATGAAGCGCTAGTAGTTCGTCTGATTGGGCTTTGGGCCGGTCGGAATTTCGACTCCTGCATCTAGCATAATCGCCTCGATCGCTTCAATGGTCTCAAAGGAGGGTTTGAAATTCCCTGGGCGATAGCCCTCGGCTATAAGTAGAGGGGTCCGCTTCCGTTTATTAGTTGTGTTCCAAATTTTCACGTCTGCTCCGTTCTCGTGGAGGAACCAGGCCACGGCCGGTGCGTTCTTAAAGGCGGCGCCATGCATCGCGGTTTGTCCATTTTTGTCCACGGCGTTGATGTCTAGGCCCAGGCCGAGCAGAAATTCGACGGCATCCCGGCATTCTTGTTCTGATCCAGCCTCTTCTTCTGGAGCATGGCTCCCGATTCCGGCGGCAACGAGAAGTGCTGTGCAGTTATCTTCGTTTTTAATAAATGGATCTGCCCCCAATTCCAGAAGTAACTTCATATAATCCAAATCCGCTCTATCTGATGCCATAAAGAATGGGGTCGCTCCAATATCGCTAAACCTTGCGCCCCCTGCACGGCGTCCGCGGGTGATCTGGGCGTTTACATCAGCTCCTCGAGCGACGAGTTCTCGGATGAACTGCTCACTATTCCGTTTGCCAGAACCCTTGGGGGGAGGAGCTCCACTTGCAGATTCTCCAATGTCCGGTTTACGTATCCAGGTAAGGGCATGCAAAATCGAAAAACCAGTCCGCATATCATTCGGATTCGCCCCTTCGTCTAATAGATGGACAGCGAGATCGTAATGTCCGTTCTCGACGGCGAGCATAAGAGGACTCGAGCCTCTGAGTGGCCCTTTATTAGATTTTCCAACGTAGTAGATTGCACCGTTTACATTAGCTCCAGCAGCAATCAGAAGGTCCACAACTTCCGTGTGGCCTTCCCGTATGGCAAAATAGAAAGGGGTGAATCCCGAGTCCAGGGTTGTTAAAAAATCTGCGCCGTTCTCAAGTAGCAATTCGGCGACTTCAACATGTCCCTCATGCGCGGCCCACATCAGCGCGGTTTGCCCCTTTCGTTCCGTTGACTCGATTTCCGCTCCCGCATCAATCAATGCTTTGACGGTAGCGAGATTTCCAGTTCGTGCCGCCGTCATGAGAGCCGTTTCGTCGCCGTTGATAGTTGCATTAGGATCTGCGCCTGCATCGAGAAGACTGCGGGTTAGATTCGAGTTTCCGTTCAAGCAGGCCAAATAAATAGGAGTGACGCCGTAGCGATTTTGAGCCGATGGATTGGCCCCCCGTTCGAGGAGTGAAAGCGCTAGGGCCGTATCATTGTGATGAGCGGCCCAATGGAGGGCGGTCATACCATCTATCTGGGCTTGATTGACGTCTACATCCTTTGTCAGAAACGCTTGAATCTCAAAGCTTTCATTTTTCTCAACAGCGTCAACCAGGCGATTGGCGTTAAGAACATTATTTGCGAAAAGCAGACAAGAAACGCTCAGAACGAGATACGTTTTCATTCAATGGTGGGGTATGGGATTCTTTTGAATTTCTTAAACAGATAACGGTTGGAACAGGCCGTCCACCATTCCGTTGCTGTCTCCAAAGGCATCGATCTTCACACCGACTTTATCGAGTAGAGATAGGTGCAGGTTTGCCAGAGGTGTGACTTCGTCGAAACGGATATGGCGATTTCCTTTCATGCCCCCTGCGGCGCCACCTGCTACGATGATAGGAAGGTTGGTGTGGTCATGAACATTCGGATTGCCGATGCCACTTCCATAGAGGATGAGCACGTTATCGAGAAGAGATCCGTTACCTTCGGGGGTATTCTTAAGCTTTTCAAGGTATTCGGCGAATAGAGATACGTGGAAGGCGTTGATTTTCGCCATTTTTGCGATCTTTTCCGCGTTGTCACCGTGGTGTGAAAGTGGGTGGTGAGGTTCAGCGATTCCAATTTCCGGATACGATCGATTACTCGTTTCGCGGGCAATCTGGAATGTGCTTATGCGTGTGATGTCCCCCTGATACGCCAATAGTTGGAGGTCAAACATCAGTCTTGCATGATCGGCATAAGCAGCTGGGACACCCATCGGACGATCGAGATCGGGAAGTGGGCTGTCTTTGGTTGCGCTTTCTGCCTGCTGAATTCTGCGTTCAACTTCGCGAATGGAGTCCAGATATTCGGAGACTCTATTTCGATCAGCGGCTCCGAGATCTTTTTTCAACCGCTGGATACTATCGGCTACAGCGTCGAGAAGGCTGGCTCGTTTTCTAAGGGCTACTGCGCGTTCTTCGGGTGTTCCGCCTTCGCCGAATAGGTTTTCAAATACGAGGCGAGGATGGGCTTCGGCTGGCAACGGGGTCGTTGGTGACGACCAGGAAAGGTTGTTTTGGTAAACACAGGCGTAACCATTGTCGCATTGCCCAACGGTTTGCAGAAGGTCCATGGCGAGTTCCAGAGAAGGCAGCTGGGTTTCTTGTCCGATTTGTTTGGCTGCTAGCTGGTCCGCAGTGGTTCCGAGGTAATAGTCTGAACTTTCAGTGACCTTCGCTTTCGCAGCGCTTAGAAATGAAGAGTTGGACGTTGCATGCGAGCCTGGATAGGCGTTACGCAACTCCATGTTTGTGAGAACCGTTGTGTGGTTCTTTACGGGTTCGAGCGATTCTAGAATGGGTGAGAGCTGTGACAAATCGCCTTCGCTCTTGGGTGTCCAGCGGGACTGATCGCATCCCATAGGCATAAAAACGTAGCCCAGTCTTCGAACAGAATTAGCAGGTGTATTGATAGAGGCAGTAGCTGCTGGTATCATCGAATCCAGCAATGGGAGTGCAAGTGTGGTTCCTACACCTTTCAAAAAGGTTCTACGGGGTATCGCTTTTTTAGTGATGAATTTCATGTCGAATCTATATTTTAGGGTTCTGTTGAGGCATACTCCTCTTCGAGTTTGTTTCTCATTTGGAAAGGGACACTGTTCACAATACCTAAGACGATGGATGAGAAACGATAATCCTCCATCTCGGCATCTTTTACAATTTTTCTCACTGCCGGGGCGTCGTGATATTCAACACCTCGACCAAGAGCAAAGGTAAGTAACTTCTCGCTCAACGTGCGAACAAAAAGTTCGGGTCGGTCTAATAGACCGTCTTCCATCGGTGCGACTCCATCAAAGAGACTGCCGTCGGGAAGTCCACCGGTAGCATCCACGGATGCGCCGTTTTCAAATTCTCTCCATCGCCCAATCGCATCGAAATTCTCAAGTGCGAATCCTACGGGATCCATGAGATTGTGGCAACCGGCACAGGCTGGATTGGCGCGGTGCTCGGCTAGCATTTCGCGCATAGAAAGAGTCTGGTCTACGGAGTTTTCTTCAAGTGCGGGAACGTCTGGTGGTGGTGGTGGTGGTGGTGTGCCAATGATGTTCTCTAGTATCCAATGTCCACGGATGACCGGCGATGTTCGTGTCGCGTAAGAGGTGACTGTTAATACGCTTCCTTGTCTGAGTAATCCGCCTCGGTTGTATTCAGGCTTTAGCTGTACTTTGCGAAACCTGCTTCCGAATACGTTCGGGATTCCGTAGTGTTTTGCCAGTCGTTCGTTAAGGAATGTGTAGTCGGACTTTATCAAATCGAGTACACTACCATCGGCTCTTAGAACGCTCTCGAAAAAGAGTTCTGTTTCTATTTTGAAGGATTGCCGAAGGTTATCGTCAAAGTCTGGGTACAACCGTAGATCGGGAGTCACCGCTTGCAAGTTTCGCAAGTGAAGCCATTGGTCTGCGAAGTTATTGGCAAGGTTGGATGCTTTTTCGTCGGTTAACATACGTCGCACCTGTTTCTCGAGTGTGTCGGGTTGGCTTAGCCTTCCAGCGATCGCTTCATCAAGTAACTCGTCGTCGGGAATACTGCTCCAAATAAAGAATGACAAGCGTGAGGCTAGTTCCAGGTCGCTGACATGGTAGGGAGTTCCGGCCCGTAAGCCCTTCGGCTCCCGTTCGATTTTGAAAATGAACTCTGGGTTTACCAAAATGGAACTAAGAGCTGCTTCGATACCTGCTTCAAACCCATGGTCTTTTGCGGCGTCCTTGTAGAATGTCAGAGGTTGCTCAAGGTCCACTTTCGTTATTGAACGTCGGTAAGCCTTCTTCATCAAGTTGGTTAGAATATCGCGAGCGGCTGGCAGCTCGTCTTTCTCGTTTTTTGGGTAACGGATGAAAAGCTTTTCGCGGCTCGGTGTATCTTTGGCGCCTTGTCCGTTGTAGGGGCCGGTAACAGATATCTGGTATACCGCCGGACTCAGTCGTGGGTGTCGGTGGTAATTATAGTGGGCCTCAAATGGTTGGCGCTTGGTTTCGAGGAGCGAGTATGGCTTTTTGATAAACGTCACTCCAATTTGCTTGGGGCCTGCATTGATAAATGTGCGGGTCTTTAAGTGATCATCGACTTGGGAGTGATCTCGACGGCCTTTGGGCGGCTCTACTGTGAAAGATCCGAGGACAGCTCTATCCAATAGAATCTCCATTTCATGGCGACCGTTTAGCCCCTCTACGTGTTCATTGCGGTCACGGGTCAGCATTACCTCGATTTCATACTCACCGTCTTGTGGAAACGTGTAGGGGAGAAGTGCGCCACCTCTTGTTCCTATGGGCAGACCTTCGATATGTTTTTCCTGGGTGAAGTCGGCTGGAATTCTGACGGTGTGTCCTTCAGGTCTATCGCTGGAAACGCCGACTGCTAGACGGCTGATCTTCTGAGCGGCAGAAATGTAGCGGTCAAGTAGCCCTGGAGATAGATTACCGACTGTAATGTTATCGAATCCATGGCTTTCTTCATCTTTGGGCAAGAGGGTTGCTGCGTCGACGTC
>CALGUT010000151.1 GCA_937920335.1 uncultured Opitutales bacterium | reverse complement strand
AGTAGCTTCGACTTCCAGTAAGAGGGATTGGTCAAAGATATTCTTAATTGGAGGAATCGTCTTCCTGGCTATTACTTTTGTCGGCGTGTTCATGGGAATCGGTGATCACAATGCCCGGCCAGCTTATGGGTTGTTGATCATGTTTATTTTCTACCTAAGCATCGGTTTGGGTATGTTGATGTTGACTATGATTCACCATATCTTTGGTGCTGGATGGTCGACGGTACCTAGACGACAGGTTGAGCATGGAATTTCTATTTTCCCTTGGTTGGCGCTCATCTTTGTGCCGTTTCTAATTATCAGCTATTTTATTGATCCGGGATTCGTTTGGAAATGGTTGAACGCGGATGCCGTTGCGGACGATGTGTTGTATCAGAAAAAGTCTTGGTGGTTGAATTCAACTGCATTTCTTATTCGCTACGTTATCTATTTCGCCGGTTGGATCTATTTGGCGGGTAAACTCCGGAAGTATAGTATCGCTCAAGATATTGACGGCAATCCTGCTTGGACCAAAAAACTAGTTTTTCACTCAGCGTGGGGAGTTATGTTTACGGCACTGGCTCTCACGTTTGCATCGATTGATTGGATCAAGTCTATCGAATTTCATTGGTTCTCAACTATGTTCGGAGTCTGGTTCTTTGCTGCCAGTATGCGCGCAGCGCTGGCCGTAACTGCCTTGGTTTGTATCTACCAGGTGTATAAGAGTGGTCCACTCACGGGTCTTTTCAAACGGGGTCACCTGTATGACCTCGGCTGTATCATGTTGGCCTTCACTGTATTTTGGGCCTATATCAGTTTCTCGCAGTATTTTTTGATCTATAACGCAAACATACCGGAAGAAACATTCTGGTATAACATGCGTGAGCAAGGTGCTTGGTGGTGGGTGAGCATGGGCTTGATCTTTGGCTACTTTCTTTTCCCGTTTATCTACCTTCTGTTCTATGCGAACAAAGTGAAGGTCGGTCGCATGATATTTATATGCTGCTGGATTCTCTCATTTCACCTACTCGATCTCTACTTTAACATATTACCATCCAAACGTTTGGACTACGATATGTATGTCCCCTACAACTTCTATATCTCTCTTTGGGATATCGCAGCCTTCCTAGGTATAGGTGGTATTTGCGCATGGTCCTTCATGAAAAGTTGGGGTAAAGCACAGGTTATCCCGGTAAAGGATCCGCGAATTTCAGAATCCCTGCATCACAATGGCCGCTAATTCTACAAACTCAAACGACTCTTCATTTCTCACACCGTTATTGGCGGCAGTTGGGACGATCGCGATATTTGCTGTTTTGGTATTCTTAGCTTACGGAATGGGTGGCAGCGATGCTCCTGTTAATGCGGTTGTCGAAAACCCACCGCCGTCTGCAGCTACGTTGTGGGCTAAGGAACAAGAAGTTCTCACTTCCTTTGGGTGGGTTGATAAAGATAAGGGTGTGGTTCGTATTCCGGTCGATGTCGCCCAGAACTTGGTAATCCAGGAACTGAATCAATAATTTACGAATATGAGTTCTATGGAATCATCGCTTACTCAATCAGGAACATCGGCTATCGATAGTTCCGCCAAGGCGCCGGTATTAGTTTACTTGTTCTCAGCGCTTAAGTGGCTCTTTTTTGCGTCCATTTTTGGTTACTTGGCTTCTTGGAAAACGCATAACCCTGAGTTCTTAAATGGATGGTCATTTCTGACGGTGGGGAGAGTACAGGCTGTTTATACGACAGCTTTTGTTTACGGCTTTGGTTGTAACATAGCATTTGGAATGGGGCTTTGGTTGATCTCCAGGCTTAGTGGAGAATCACTTCGTTACACAATCGTTCTTATTATTGCTGCCTTTGTTTGGAATATCGCTCTCACCGTCGGTTTGGTGGGTATATTCATGGGGCACCTGAATGCTTTCGAATTTCTCGAGCTTCCCTCTTACGTGAAGCTTCCTCTTCTCCTAGCATCTCTTGTAGTGAGTGTATGGGGCCTCTTAACTTTCAAGAACCGTAAGAATGCAGACGTGTTTGCTTCTGAGTGGTATTTACTCGCAGCTTTTCTAGTTTTCCCATGGATACAGGTTGTTACTCAAGTCATGCTGTTTACTAAGCCGGCTCCAGGCGTCGTACAGGCTTTAGTAGCGAGTTGGGTTGCATCCAATCTTGTTTGGCTATGGTTCGGTTCCATTGCGGTGGCTGGTTTGTATTACCTGATCCCAAAGTTACTGGGTAAGCAGATCCTTGGCTATGGTTTAGCGAAGATCGGGTTTATCGTTCTTATTTTCGCGGGATCATGGATGGGAGCCGCTAAGTTGGTCGGAGGCCCGTTGCCTGCATGGATGATTACATCCGGAATCGCTGCTTCGCTGTTGATGATTATTTTCTTTTCTATCACTGGCATCAATTTGTTTGGAACAGTGTGGAAGCATAGATCTCGGATTTGTGATAACGGAATACTCTTGTTCGTTGGTTTCGCTTCATTGGCACTTATCCTGTCTGGTATCGGAGTATTACTGGTATCGCTAAGGGGATTCGCTGAAGTTACCCAGTTTACCATCTTCCTGGATGCTCATCGGTTTCTTATTCTTTATGGCGTGTTTAGTATGACGATGTTTGCCTTGATCTACTATTCGTTTCCGAAACTTTTGGGACGTGAGTGGGCGATGGACTTTATGATATCCACGCACTTCTGGATCGCTTTTATTGGTATTTTGTTAGTGGTGGTGCCCCTTGCAATTGGTGGTTGGCAACAAGGAGCTGCTATGAGCGACGCCTCTGTCCCGTTTGCCGATATCGTGCGCCACGCCTCCTATTGGATGGTTTCCAGATCGATGGCTTGGATATTCCTGACGATTGGGCATCTTTGTTTGATCCTAAATGTGTTAGCTACGTTGCGACCAGAGTGTGAGGCGATCGTTGAGGAGCTTACCCGAACAGAGGATACGTCTGCAGGAGGAGTTGAATCATGAAGAACTTTATATCTCTATTTTTTATCGTATTCGCTGGCATAGCGATCTCTTGGTTTGGTCTTTTGGTGGTCGGCGCGAATTCACTAAGTCCTTCGGAAGAATTTGAAACGACCATGGTGGTTGCGGGTGATGACGTAATTATTACCGGACACGAAGGGTTGGCGGCAAGGGGGGAACAAGTATATCGTGCGCTTGCATGCGCGGCCTGTCATACACAGCAAGTTCGTCGCCCAGGCTACGGAGGAGACTTCGAGCGCGCATGGGGATCTCGTCAGTCGGTCGCTCGTGATTATATGCTTCAGGATACCGTGGTTCTTGGAACAAAACGGTTGGGGCCAGATCTTACAAATGTAGGGGCGAGGCACGACGCCGAGTGGTTTTTTAAACACCTCTATAATCCTGGAAGTCTTTCTGAGGTTTCCAATGTGCCGTCGTATTCATTCCTTTTTACCGAAAGAGAAATGAGTGATGGAAATTCATCGAACTCTCTTAAACTGGAGGGCAACGATATTCCCGAAGAAGGATTTGAAGTTGTGCCAACTGATGATGCAGTGGCTTTGGTAGCCTACTTGCAAAGCCTTAATTTGGATTACGATTTACCTGAATCGAAACGGATAAAGTAATGAGCGAAGATCAATCCATTTCAAAACCTTCCGAATCTGTCGAAGATGCCGAATTGGTATCCTTGAACGACCAGAAATCTTCGGGAGCTCCACAAACGATCGGGTATGTCGCGATTGTAATTTCTATCGTTCTGGGTGGATTATATCTCGTCCGGTATTCTGGTGGTTTCGATCGAGATACTTACCTTGAATCAAATAGCATCATTGAAGAAATGGCTGCCTTGGGCGGTGGTTCTGGCGCAGATGGTGACGTCGTTGAGGTTGCTTTTGATCCGATAAAAGAAGGTCAGAAAATTTACCAAACCAATTGTATGGCTTGTCACCAAGTGACGGGGCAGGGCCTTCCTGGAGCATTCCCACCTCTTGCAGAATCTGAATGGGTGTCAAAAGATCCTGCGTTGTTAGCTCGTATAGTGCTAGGAGGATTACAGGGTCCCATAACGGTGAAGGGTAACGAGTATAACTCCATTATGGCTCCACTCGCCGCTGTCTTGAGTGACGAACAGGTTGCCTACGTTCTTTCATATATTCGCCAAGAATGGGGAAATACAGCAGGGCCCGTTGAACCAACGGTGGTCGCTGAAGCGCGTGCAGATATGGGAGCCAAGGCAACTATGTGGACTGTCGAAGAGCTGAAGCCTTGGATCACTGAATAGTCCAAGGCTGTAACGCCTCCAGAAATCTTTAAGCCCGGTGGATACGCCGGGCTTTTTATTTCCCCATCTCGATCGAACGACTTTTCGCAGCTTTGACGGTGTTGTGTATGAGCTGCCTGAACTTGCCTTCAGCCATCACATCTAGCCCTGCTGCTGTAGTCCCGCCTTTGGAGGTTACCTGGTCTCTGAGTACTTCAGGATGCTCACCCGATCCCTTAGCTAATGCGGCTGCACCGAAGATTGTCTGTTTAGCTATTGATAGGGCCATGTCAGGTGGGAGTCCTTCTGTTTCTCCTGCTTCCGCCAATGCTGCAATAAATTCGAAAACGTATGCCGGGCCGCTACCCGCTACTGCGGTAAATACGTCCATGAGCGGTTCATTGATTGCTACGACGTCACCTAGGCTTGCTAGAATTTGTTCGAGTTCCGTCTTTTCTGTTTCAGGCAAGGACGCATTAGAGCAATAGGCAGTGATACCTTCGCCGATCCTTCCAGGTGTGTTCGGCATAGTCCGGATGACGGATTGGGCTTTTGGGCAATAGTGATTCAGCTTTTCGAGTTTGGTGCCAGCCAAGACAGATAGTACTGTCTTGCAGGTCACGGATTTAAGTTCCGCTTTGAGTGTTTCTAGCTGAAACGGTTTGAAAGCCAGGACAAGGTAATCGCATTCAGAGATCAGCTCTGTGTGATTCTTCAATGAACGAATCCCAGTCTCCGCTGCGAATAGCTGGGATGAAGTACCTGACTTACTTATACACGAGATTTGCTCAGCCGAAAATACTTCATTGGCTATGAGTCCTCGTATCATGGCTTTCGCCATATTACCAGTGCCCCAAAATCCGATTCTAGACGAGAGACTCATGGGGTGAATGAACCGGATGATAAAATATGGAAATCGTTCCTTGGCCTTCAGGGTTGTTTTTAACTTCGATTTCTCCTCGTAACGAACGGGCAGAGTGTTGGGCAACCGTTAGCCCCATTCCACAGCC
>CALGUT010000150.1 GCA_937920335.1 uncultured Opitutales bacterium | reverse complement strand
ACGTCTTTCATACATATTTTCATCCTAGATTGCTTTCTTAGCTAGGACAGCCCCTTCTTTTTTTATTCACTACCGCACTCTCAGCCAGCGACCCACACATTCCCTCACACTGGCAAGAAGGCTACGTAGTTGCGAATGAAATACGTATCCATTACTGGCGAACTGGTGGGGATAAACCACCGCTCATCATGGCCCACGGTTATTCAGACGACGGCCTCTGCTGGACCGCTATGGCCAAAGAACTTGAAGGCAACTATAATGTCATATTACCCGATGCCCGCGGCTTTGGACGGACAGACCCGCCGTCCAAGAACGAACCTGTCGACATCCAGGTCGAAGACCTTGCCGGATTTATCAATGCCTTGGAGATCATCAACCCGATTCTTTTAGGCCATTCGATGGGCAGTGCCTCGGTCGCTTGGTTCGCGGCCCGCTACCCTGAGGTTCCTCGCGCTTCTATATTAGTGGATCCCCGTTTGGTTTCGCGTCCCACTCCCGCCAATGCTCCCTCTAAAACCGAAGAAACCGCCGCTACTGAAAAACGAGTCGCAGCCATTCTGAAACGCAATAACACTTCCTATGAAGAGCTCTTCAACGACCAAATGGAGCGCAACCCTCACTTCGGATTCACGGAGCTTCATTTTTGGGCACTCTCAAAGCAGCTCTATCACCCTAATACTGCTTACAGAAGCGCGGATCTCCGCCCGAATATGAGTGACCTCTTCGAAAAGACTATCTGCCCCACGCTGATACTCAAAGCAGACGATCAAGACGAGTTACGGTCGCAGAATGAGGAAGTCGCATCGACCTTGGATCACGGACGCTTAATTCACGTAGCTGGAGCCGGACATAGCGTCCACCGGGACCAGCCCGAACTGTTTCTCGAGGCACTCAACACCTTTCTTGAGAAACTGTAATCGCGAGGCAGCAACAGTCTTTGACATACGAGTCACAACCCTGTTAGCTCCCATCAACAGAACTCAAATTTCTAAGCACCAAAGTCTAAATTCTTACTTCTAAATCCTATGAACCGCAGAAAATTCCTTACTACTACCGCATTAGCCGGTGCCAGCTCAGCGACCCTCCTTCATGGAGGTGCCCACAAAGCCGGAGAACAGCGTTTCCATGAATTGATCCGTTTCGAAGTGCTAAATAATTCAAAGCGTGGCCAACTGGAAAAGTTCCTCGGCGACATAGTTATCCCCGGCCTCAACAAATTCGGCTGCGAACCGATCGGTGTTTTCCGTCCCAAGTACGGCGCCCATGGAAGTGAAATCTACATGCTCGTCCCCCACGCCAATATCGATTCCTTCCTTACCGTGTGGGATAAGCTGGCCGACTCACCTGAGTATCAGGCTGCGGCAGACACGGATATGTCAGACCCGCTTTATGAGCGCATGGAATCAACGCTTATGAAAGCCTTTACCGGGATGACAGACATTGAGGTTCCTTCAGCCGTTGATGGCGTCAATGGTCGTATCTTCGAACTGCGCACCTACGAAAGTCACAACCGCCTAAAAGGCATCCGCAAGATCGAGATGTTCAACGAAGGTGGAGAAATAAAGATTTTCCGTGATGTAGGACTCCACCCCGTATTCTTTGGGCAAACCGTTGCGGGTCCTCTCATGCCAAACCTGGTTTACATGCTCGCATTTACTGACATGGAACAACGGGACAAGCATTGGAAACAATTTTCCAGTAGCCCCGCCTGGAATGAACTCAAACAGGAAACTCGCTATAGCGGCACCGTATCAGCGATTACAGATGTCATCCTGTCAGCATCCCCCGTTTCACAGATCTAGAATAAGCGGTTCGGACTCCTATTTCGCAGCCCCGTGACTCATTAGTCCATCGCGTTGGCGGCGCTTACGATCGCTTCTATCGTAGGGCGGATTTTCATATTTTCCTCCCGTAATTTCGCGGTGATGACTCCGTCGCGGTTTACCAGAAATACAGTCGGATGAGGAATTCCTTCGGACCGTCCCGGGCGGGCACCCTCGTTGCGAACTTTGTAAGCATCTATAGTTTTACTACCGGGATCCGAAAGCAGCGTATAGTCGATCGATTGTTTCTTAGAAAAGCGTTCTAGTACTTCCATCGAGTCATAACTAATCCCGACCAGTTTTACACCGGCGCCTTCCAGTGTTTCAATATTCGCCTGCAGGTCGATGAGCTGCCTTTGACAAAACGGGCACCAGTCTGCAGATCGAAAGAATGCCAATGCCACCTTACCGTGTTCGGCCGTCAACCCTGAGAGACTCGTAGCTTCGCCTCGCTGATTCATCAAATTGAATGCGGGCGCTTTCTCCCCGATCTCCAATCCGATCTCATCGGCGCGTAGATTTCCGAGCAGTGAAACACTGAAAAGTAGAATCCCCACGATTGAGATACGTTTCGATATTCCCATAAAATAAAGCGGATAATTAGTTGTCATAACTGTTGTAAGTTAAAGAGGACTAGATTCTCGAATGCCATAAGAATATTCGCTAATGCTCACGCGAGTCGAACTACTAAAACACCGAGCCCATTGCCTATCAATTGCCAAACAAGCTGCTGCGAATATAATTCATAGACTATGAAAGCTTTAACTATCCCCTTACTCGCACTGCTATTAACCACCGCAGCATCCGGACAACTCTTCAATATCACATTAAACGGTAGAGTCGATACCATAGAAAATAACACCGGGCTTGCCTTGGACGATTCGGTATATCCCGGAAGTCCCATGACCATCAACGTCTCCTGGAACCGAGACGACCTCGAGCAAGGTTGGTCATATACTAGCCCGGATAATACTGAAATACACAAAGTATGGGACGGAGCTAGATTATCAGTTAAAATGGGAAACTACGGCCTTTCAACCGTCGATGCTTTACTGACTTATAACGTAAGAACGACAGGAAGCAGCAGTATAACCTTCCTCTCTGATTCTAATATGGATGTTATAAAACCTCACCTCTTGGGTTCGCTTCTCGAGGGTACATCAGAGATTCCATTGGCATCAGACCCCCTTGTAAAAACAATCATTGGCCTCAATGGGTTAGAAACCTCTATGTTCGCGGGTGAAACCAACAGAGTAAGTGAATTTGAAAACCTTCTGTTTAACGATCCGTCGTTCCTGGAAACGCTCAAGGGGACCTTTCAACTAAGGCTTTTTGACAAAGTCGACAAAGGTGGGACTTACCCTCAATCGATTAGATATCTGCTTTTTAGCTCTTCTACCGACGAAGGAGATTCCCCATCTGGAACCGCCGTCCCGGAACCTTCAACCTACGGACTTTTCGGAGCACTGGGATTAGTCGCCTTGATTGGTCATCGTAGGTTCCGTTCGTTCAAAAACCCCCTATGACAGAGTAGATCAGGATTAGGTAGCGGTTACTGATAGAAACGTTTTACCGCGGTTCGAAACAGATCCAGCTCACGTGCAGCCGAGTATAGACGGTTAACACTGCGGTCTTCAACCATTCCATGATACGCCGCCAGGGATTCGAAGCCAGCGTTTATCGATCCTTGCATGGGGTTATGCCAGTTGAGATCGATTTCGATCACTTCAGGAAGACCGCGAGGTCTAGCGCCTCCAGAGCTGCTGCATATCCACTCGGGTTAGTCAGTGCCGATGACAGCATCAAGTAATGAGGATGTATAACAGCTACTCCCACCATCTCTGTACCGTTTGCCGTGTACCCTTCTCCCGGCAATCCTGCCTCCCCGGCGGACAATCCATACAAACCTAAACGAGTAGCCGCCGACTCAGGCCAATGAGCTGCAAAGTAGGCTCTCTGGCGTTCCAATAGCTCACCACGCGAACGACTCCACACGACGCCAAACGTGTCGGGCTCCTTACTATCAAAATCTGGATAAAAGAGACTCTGCATCTCACTAATAAATCCAACGCCTCGAAACACAACTCCTGAGTCATCCATACGCGCAATAGGCTCACGGTTAAGCTGCATGCCCTCTACCGCCAGGACCAAAGCTGATTCACCACCCCAGTCTTTCCATCGACTTGAAAGCGGCGTCACACCGTCCTCAGCGAATCCGTGAATAACATACCCTTCAAAATCGATTACGGCGTCGAAATCAAGCGCTTGAATCAAGTCAACAGTCCGTGCCACCTCTGCCTCCATACCCAAAATCCACGTAGCCAACAATAACCCATGGAATGCTATCGCAGTATCCACAGTACTATACTCAGTGCCTGGATGAATGCCTACGTTTCCATCCTTTTTCCGATGGGTGAAATGAGGTAAAAAACCATGAGCCTTTGGCAGCGAAACAATCGCCTCTAAGGTCGTATGTATTTCAGCTTCCACTTCACTGCGCTTCAAAAGACCTTCCATTACTGCGAGGGCGCTTGCCAGCGCATGAAATCCGGTCGAGGGAATCGAATCAAATTCACCGGCCGGAAGATGCCCACGATCGCGGGTCAGTCCCGAAGCGATGTCGTGGCAGCGCCTGAGCTTTCCCAATGAAATCCGAAACGCCCACTCCTCCAATGAGATATCCGGTACTTCCACCTGAAAGCCCAATGAACGAATACGCGCACTGGAATCTGGCTCGACCACCCAGTTGATAAATTTGATCTCCCCTAATGTTTTTGGATCCAATGGGATCGAGGTGCGCGTCATTGATTCACACAGCTCCAACGCATGGCTCCATACCACTCGTCGCTCGGTAGTTGCCAACTCAAACCGCACAGTCCCTGAACCCCATGCTTGAACCGTAACGCCCGTAACTACGGAAGTGTCAATGCCTTCAAAACTCAGGCCCAGTACATTTAGAGGATCGAGACTACGCGAGTTATTGGAAGCCAGCCCCGCCAGTGAATGCCAAGCACCCGCCCATTTACCACCTGAACGCACACCGACTTCACCGCCTTTTGAGAAGATCCGGTTCTGGCCAGGCCCCATCCATCCGTAATCAGAGGCGAAATGAGTAAAGTCTTCAAACGCGTTGATCGGGGGCGTAGATTCGTAGCTTCCGCGCAAGGAGATCGAGTAATCGACTATCGGTTGAGAGACTATCTTCCCAAATCCCTCATAAGAGGGCGATGTCAGGGATAATAGGATACAGAAGATAGAGAGCAGGTATCTCACCGGAAAAAGAATAGATTGGACTGTAATACTGCTTCATGACGAAGCGAAGAATTACCCCCTAAGCAACAACTGCCATTCTATGAGTCAAGCGCCTAAAAGCTTACTGCTTTGAGCGTAAC
>CALGUT010000149.1 GCA_937920335.1 uncultured Opitutales bacterium | reverse complement strand
TCACGAGAGGAGTAAACGGCTGTTACCGTCCCTTGTTTCGTTCCGTTGATGGCATCGATGTGGGCCGTAGCGGCCCACCCGTAGCCAATGACTCCGACATTGTAATGGGTATCTGACATAGTTCTGTGGTGGTGGGTAGAAAGGGTTCTTGGATTCTCGAAGATTCGAAAATGAAAGCTAAATATAGACCTTCACAATCGGCAATCTTTATGCGCGAAAAAGTGGGTTGTACTCTCCACTGACATCCCAAGTACGATTTGCTTATAAAGCGTATCGGTGATGAAACTATTTTCGTGCTGGTCGACGGCGAGTTACGGTGAATCTTTGAAGCTCGCATTTATACCGATTCCGCCTTGCTTGTCTTCTTGCAAGTAAGTGCCGCCGAGGTTAAAGAGATTACCTCCAGATCGATACCTTGTTGAGCGTCTTTTCTACTCGGAAGATAAAATTCTAGAAAATCAGTCTAACTACAAACACACCATTCCAGGGAAATGAAACCCAATTGGGCTGAATTACTACCCGGCTTTCAGAAGGTAGCAGAGATTAAGACTATGTTAGCCTGAGAGCCACCGAGATATCACCGCGCTGGGAATCTCCAAGCACGTAGGACCCTGCGCTCGAAAAAGTCCGGCCAGCTCAATGGTAAAAACCTGATTCACTACGACCGCGACACCTACGAATGCCCGGCGGGAAAATACCTGTATCCCCGAAGCTTTGACAAGATCCGCTGGGCGACGCAATAGGTGGTCCGGAAAGGGACCTGTGGTGACTGCTCGTTAAAGACCGAATGCGCAAAAGCCAAAACTGGAAGAACAGTAATCCGCCGCTGGGTACAGGAGCTAGTTGATGAGGGCATAGCCGCCTGCGAAAGCCAGAAAGCAACCACAAGACCTCAAGTGCAGAATGTGGCTGATAGAAGGCAGCTTTGCCCAATCCGCCAACCTGCATGGCTTTAAACGATCGAGGTGGCGTTGCTTAAACCGCTGATAGATCCAGGGCTGGATCATCTGTTCGGTTCAAAATATCAAGCCCCTCATTACGCACTCGAAGACACCGCACCTTGCGTCCGGACTGACCTGTTCTTATCCGAAAACAGTCATCCGATAAACGGATATCGGTTCGAATCAGCTCTTGGTCGTGGTTAGGTGTTGTCGAATTATCAAAACTAAAATCGTCTAGCAATATACCCCATCAGGATCATTGCTGTCTTTAACTGCCTTTGGGCAACACGCCCTTGACCATTGACCCTATCTGCTATCCTTGGGACTGTTGACTTTTCGAAAGCAATCTGACCAACAATAGTAGTTTCATTTGTGAAGCCTACTTGCCGCAAAGTCCGAATTAATCAAATTTCCTACCAATGCTCCGAGTTTTACCGACTCCCCCTACGAACTCCATTTCTGCGACTGCGCCGCTAAAAAGAAAAAACGAATTCTTATCAGTAATCGCAGATGCGCTACGAGGTATTAGGAGACTCGTCTTTTCGCGCTTAGCGCGTCTATTCTTGTGTTCCCATATTGCGATTTTTTACAGATGAAAATGGAACGGTTAGCACTCAAATCAATTCGAGAAGTTTCGCCAAGTTGGTGGCTCGTGCCACTTGCGGTGATTCTGATTCCGGGTTTTTCATTGCTATCTGGATGCAAGGCTGACCCTGTCGTGACAAGCGGGAATACAGAGATCCTACAGTCCTTCAGTACCCCGAACGCTGATACTCACTTTAGAATTACCCGGCCGATTGAGCTTACACGCTTGGCCAATGAATGGGAACCTCAACAGGCGCTGATTCTCAGTATTTCCTTTTCCGAGGCATTGGAAGATCTTGAAAACATCCGGCACCTCGCTAGCATACTGAACGTTGCTCACGACTATTTGGACATCTATGTATTTGGTGATCAAGAAGAGTACAAGCAATACGCCCAATTTCTGGCCTTGCTAAACCAACATCCGAGGATCGAATCGATCGTTGAAAAGACCCGTTTTATTGACTCTCGGAAACTACTGCGCTGGGTCCGGGACTTTGGGCCGATTTTTGGATTTGGGATAGATGGCCAATTGGTGACCATCGATCCGGTATATCGTGATATGATGAAGCCACTCGAGGAAGGTGCGCTCCATACGGATGAGCCCTTGAATCCTCTCCGCGACTTATACAATCTACATGGAGATGCCATGCCGTCGGAGGTTGCGGCCCTGCTGCAAGCCGAATACAATATTCCGGTCAAGATCGCGCGGCCTCCCGTTTCCATGGATGGCGGTGATTTCATCAGCGACGGTATGGGTAGTGGGTTTATTTCCCGCCAAACGCTGGTTCGCAATGGCGGTGACCGGACCGAACTCGAATCCGTTTTTCAGCGCTACTTTGGAATACAGAAGCTTCACATCCTTGAAGCTCTCCCGGGCCGGACCGTGCCTCACCTCGATATGATCGTTAAGTTCCTGGACAGCGAGACGATCGTTCTTCCCGATTTCAAGACGTCGGAAGAAAAGGAAATCAATCCATACCATTCTGATCTGAATCGAAACGTGCGTCGGGCTTTAGACAAGAATGAGCGCTACCTGCGCGAACAGTTTCCTAATCACAGAATTCTGAAGGTTCCGATGCCGTCCATTCTCTTCAAGAGCCGCGAGGAAATTGTGTCCGAAGCGAAACAAACGTTTGTGAAGGCGTATGCTTTGGAAAAAGCGCTGGTTGACGCCGAGATAATCAACCTTATCAGCGATACCCAATTGGTAGAGCTTGAGCGACAGGTCTTAAGGACAGTTAAGCAGGAAATGCCCACGGCCGACTTCGGCTCCGCAGAGGCATTTGATGCAGTTCTGCGTCATTACGGTCAAGTCCCTCTTGATGCCATCATCGATCGCTACTCGGAACCGGCTACCCGTTACCGATCCTACATCAATAGCGTCTTTTTACATAACGAAGATGGGAGACAGGCTTTCCTGGTTCCAAGGTTCACTTCACCGGACTCCACGGAAAGCGGCTTGCTTAACGAATGGGAAGCTGAGGTGGAAATAGCCTATCGAACTGCCTGGCCAGAAGCGAAGATCTACTGGATCAATTGCGATTCCATGGTATCCGACTTCGGATTCCTCCATTGCGTCACCGCGACCGTGCCTTTGTTGAAGCGAAATTGATTTCCATTAGTCAATTACATCCGTGCGCCGAAGGCTTCGTGTAAAGGGTGCATGGTAGACACCATGTACGGGGTCAGGGGTTGATGGCGTATGAGACTCAGCAAGGATCTGGATCTTACTTAAAGAAAGGGTGCTTCCAGCTATGGGGTTGGACTTAATGGTATCTCCACGGGTTCTCATGTATGGAGGATCGGGGGTTGATAGCCTTTGATTCAGAAAGCTGAATTAGATTGAGTCCCAACCATTTATTCGTTTCCGACTATGAGTGAAGTAATTTCTTTTGGAGGATAAATTTCTTAGCTAAATGGTGACCCAAAAAAGTGTTAATTCTTGTGTGCTTCCGATCCGCCTTGTGCTAGGAATAATTTACAGTGAATCCTTTTCCTGAAAACATACCCAATGTCTCTGGCGTAAGTTCACCAGCGCTTTTGTTTTATCCAGACAGAATACAGCGAAATATTGATCGCATGATCGATATCGCGGGTAATGTCAGTCGGCTAAGGCCTCATATAAAAACGCATAAGAGTCGGGAAATTGTTCGTATGCAGGTCATATCCGGAATCCATAAATTCAAGTGCGCGACCTTGGCTGAGGTTGAGCTCCTTGGGCTGGAGAAGGTGAATGATGTTGTTTTGGCGATTCAACCGATCGGTCCGGATATTTCTAGATTTGTGGCCCTTGCGAAGTGTTTTGGTGATACGACGTTTTCGGTGGTCGTCGATAATGCGTCTGTTGTTCATCAACTCAATGCGTGTTGTGAAGCTGAAGGCACACGATTGGGGGTGTTTCTTGACCTAAATGTGGGCATGGACAGGACAGGGATTAAACCGGGAATGGAAGCGTTGGCGCGGTACCGTCTTTTGCATGAGATGCCCTATTTGGACGTCTCAGGATTGCATATCTATGACGGCCATATTCATGATAGTAATCTAGCGCATCGCACTGATCGGGTTGAGGATTGCTGGACTGTTGCGGCCAATTTTATTGGATTGTTGGAAAGAATGGGTTTTGCTCCCCCGGTTCTGATTGCAGGTGGGTCTCCGTCTTTTCCTATTCATGCTAAACGTCCGGGTCTGGAGCTGAGTCCCGGGACAACTCTTTTGTGGGATCTAAATGGGGTTGATGGTTTGAAGGATCTTCCATTCGAATGCGCTGCCTTTCTTTTGACAAGGGTGGTTAGTAAACCGGCGCCTGGGTTAGTGTGTTTTGATTTGGGGCATAAAGCGGTCGCTGCTGAAATGCCTCATCCGCGGGTTCGATTCCAGGGACTTGAGGATGCTGATTTCGTCAGTCAGAGTGAGGAGCACTTGGTTGTGGAAACTGATCAATGGGAGAGTATCCGCGTGGGCGATACTTATATAGGTATCCCTCGGCATGTCTGTCCTACGGTCGCCTTGTATGATCATGTTCATGTGGTAGAAGATGATCAAATTAGCGGTACCTGGGAGGTCGCTGCCCGCCATCGACTGTAGATTTCTCAAAACGTAAAGAACTCAGTAGACTCATTATGAAAGGTGTAGATATTAACCAAGCGGCGGATCTATTTTTGGAATCTGCCCTCAGAGCTTCTTAATTTATTATACGCAAACTCATCTTATAACATTTGGAATATCGCTTAGCGCCTTTTGTGCCATCGGTAGTTCCAATAAACCCAATTAAAATGCTACTATTCGACGCTCATCTCGATCTCTCCA
>CALGUT010000148.1 GCA_937920335.1 uncultured Opitutales bacterium | reverse complement strand
GCATGATCGTTGCTGGAACCGTGACCTACAAAATGGCATCTGCCGTTCGCCGAATTTATGATCAAATGGCTGAACCCAAGTGGGTGATCGCCATGGGTGCCTGTGCTTCTTCTGGTGGCATGTATCGTTCTTACGCGACGATGCAGGGAGTGGATAGAATTCTTCCCGTCGATGTTTACGTCAGCGGATGCCCTCCGCGCCCAGAAGCTTTATTGGATGCCCTCATTAAACTGCAAAAGAAAATTGGTACTGAACGTTCCGCAAAACACCTGGTATCCGCCTAATGGACGACGATTTTTTGTCCAAGCTTTTAGAGTCTCATAACTATTTAACCCAGCGCGACAGTGCAGATCACCCCGCGGTGAATTGCCCTGCCGACCGGTGGACCGACTGTGCAAAAAGCCTACGGGACGAGCACGGTTATGATATGTTGATCGACGCGACGTGTATCGATTGGGACAAGGAAAGCCCGCGTTTTAGTGCGGTCTATCACTTATTTTCCACCGTAACCCACAAGTACATCCGTATCGTTGTCGACGCGGAAGATGATGAGAACCCGTCCGTTCCGTCTGTCACGAGTCTCTGGGCAGCTGCCGACTGGCATGAGCGTGAAGCATATGATATGTTTGGCGTAACATTTGAAGGTCACCCCGATCTGCGCCGCATTCTGATGTGGGACAGCTATCCGTGGCATCCCTTACGCAAAGAGTTTCCTCTGGCTGGGCATGACACTGAACTGCCTGATATAGCGGTTCGTGAAGAAACTGGAACGCCTGTTATTCCTGCTCCGATGGCGGGTGGTCCGTTCGTTTCGAGCAAGCAAGCGGGAGCGATGAGTAAGAATGAGCCACGTGGGGCTGACCAGTCCTGGAACGAAGAAGAGGAGAAACCTAAGTAAGTCATGGCTACAAAAGAAATTTCTGTGGGAGATGTCCTCGCTCGTTCGTCCGAATACGAAGAGGAGCTGGATACTGAGAGAATGACCATAAGCATGGGCCCATCTCACCCTAGCACCCACGGTGTATTACGCCTTAAGTTGGAGCTGGATGGAGAAGTGGTTACTGAATGTGATCCAGAGCTCGGATATTTGCATCGCGGTGATGAGAAGATCGCTGAGAACATGACTTATAACCAGTTCGTGCCTTACACGGACCGGTTGGATTATTTGGCTCCATTGGCCAACAACGTTGCTTACGCGATCGCGGTAGAAAAGTTGGCCCACCTCGAAGTTCCTCCGCGTTGCCAGGCAATTCGGGTATTGGTTTCTGAGTTAGCGCGTATTTCCGCTCACCTATTGGGTTTGGGAGCGTTTGCGATGGATACCGGTGCGTTGACGGTTTTCATGCTTACTTTCACGGAGCGTGAAAAGCTCTACACGCTCTTTGAAAAACTTACCGGTGCTCGTCTGACGACCAGTTTTACCCGTATTGGCGGAGTCGCCCGGGATCTGCCAGATGATTGGTTGAATGAAGTGTCTGTATTTGTGGATCAGTTGATTCCTGTTGTGGACGAAGTGGACGGGCTATTGACGCGTAACCGAATTTTTGTGGATCGCACAAAAGATGTGGGCGTGATTTCCAGAGAAGATGCGATCAGCTACGGCCTGACGGGCCCGAATCTTCGCGGTTCCGGCGTTCCACTCGATCTGCGAAAGGACGTGCCTTACTCGGGATATGAGCAATACGACTTTGATATTCCTGTTGGAACCGTCGGAGACGCCTACGACCGCTATTTAGTGAGAATGGAAGAGATGCGCCAGAGTGCACTGATCGTGAAGCAAGTTATAGAAACGATTCCAGAAGGCTCATATTTTGCTGAAGATGCGAAACGAATCTTCCCTCCAACAAAAGACAAAGTGATGAGTAGCATGGAAGAGCTTATCCAGAACTTTATGATCACCACCCAAGGTCCGCAGATGCCGGCTGGAGAGGTGTATTTTGAGGCGGAAAATCCCAAAGGCGCGCTCGGTTTCTTTATCCACTCTAAAGGGGGGGGCGTTCCTTACCGTATGAAAATCCGTGGACCTTCATTTTGTAACTTAAGTATTCTCCCAAAAATCTGTGTGGGTGCGATGATTTCAGACGTGGTAGCGATTCTGGGTAGCCTGGATTTTGTGATGGGGGAGTGTGACCGATGAATTTATCTCAAGAAACCATACAGAAAATCGACGTAACTGTTCCGAAGTATCCGGAGAAACGGAGCGCGGTCATGATGCTTCTGCATTTTATCCAATCGGAACAGGGCTGCATTTCGAACGAAGCAGTCGAATGGGTTGCAGAAAGACTGGATCTTCAGCCGATTAACGTGTTGGAAGTCGTTACTTTCTTCCCCTACTACCGACAGCAAAAGCTTGGTAAGGTACATGTCCGGGTATGTCGCACGCTTTCGTGCGCGTTGATGGGGGCTTACAAATTGGGCGATGAATTGGAAAAAGTTCTGGACTGTAAAATGGGCCACACCAAAGAGGACGGAAGCGTTACGCTGGAGTATGGCGAGTGTTTAGCAGCGTGTGGCACGGGTCCGGTCGTTTTGGTGGATGAAGATTTATATGAGAACCTGAGCAAGGCCGGAACGGTTGAGCCGATGGTCGAAGAAATTAAAAAACGGGCGGCAGTCGAGGCGCCTGCAGCGGAGTAGGAGTATATTATGGCAGCCGTTGAACGAAAAATTTTACTGAAACATGCGGACGAGGATTATTACTCGCCGAGTATAGACAGCT
>CALGUT010000147.1 GCA_937920335.1 uncultured Opitutales bacterium | reverse complement strand
TTTCCTTCGCGATCATCGCTTTGACCGCAACCGCCCAAGAAGACGAAGAAGATAACGACATATTCGAGATTTCACCCTTTGAAATTGTCGATGACTCCGACGTAGGCTACCTCGCCTCCCAAACTATGGCTGGAGGGCGTTTACGTTCAAACCTTCGTGATGTAGGCTCCTCCATTCAAGTCGTCACTGCCGAGTTCATGGAAGACGTAGGTGCAACCGGCATTGAGGAACTCCTTCAATATACCACGAGTACTGAAGTTGCCGGAAATCTGGGTAACTTTACCGGTGTAAGCGAAGGCCTAGATGGGCAGGTGAATTCAGGGGGAGCCCGCGGAAACCCGGATGGGACGTCTCGAGTTCGTGGACTTGCTGCTCCTGATCGCACTAGAAACTTCTACAAAACCGATATTCCGTTCGATACCTACAATACCGATCGGATCGATATCAATCGGGGAGCTAACTCATTCTTGTTCGGTCTCGGCTCGCCAGCGGGACTCATAAACAACGGCATGGCCCGCGCCCATTTCCAAGATTCAGGAGAAGTGGCTTTCAGAATCGGTAGTGGCGGAGACCGCCCCTCCTATCGGGTTTCTGGTAATTTCAACAAAGTTCTGGTCGAAGATATGGTAGCTTTCAGAGTGGCTTTCCTCAATGACGCTACTCAAAATCGTCAACGCCCCACCTTCGAAGATGACCAGCGGCTCTACGGAACGCTGACCGTTCAACCATTCAAAAATCCCGACACGGTCATTCGCGCTTACTTTGAATCCGGTGAAGTGACCGGTAACGCAGCGGATACCGTAGGACCTGTAGAAAATTTGTCTTCCTTTTTTGAAGCAGAAAACTACGCACGGATGTCGTTCGATACGGTGCGTAACGCAAGAAATTTCAACCACATGGAAGGTCCCAATAATGCCAGAAACGCGAGACCTGATCGCAATCCTGATGGCCTTCCACTCAGAGATATCGGAGATCCCGAAGAAATCGAATCCGCTATCGGCGTAGGCTGGGGATTCATTTGGGATGGCACGAATGGCCGTGATCCATCCGGAACCTTCAACGGCAGAATACGCGGAGCGGATCAGACAAACGGATCCAACGGCCAAGGCCCCAATCCATTTTGGAAACCTGAAACCTTCAACGGCAGAACGAACCACGACTGGATTCTCGGTCACGGCAACTACTCCCAGATCGCCGGTGAGGGTAATGCCTTTAGAGGTCTAACAGATCTGGAAACCTTCGACTTCTCCAAACAAAACTTAGGTTGGGACAACGACTTATTCACCCGCGAATTCGATAACTTCAATATCGCCCTTGAACAGGTACTCTTCAACGGTAACGCAGGATTCGAAATCGGCTATGATTTCCAATCTCTTTTCCGTTCTGACTACAATGCATTCAGCAATGGTGCTGCCCGTCTCACGATTGATATCAATCGTTCACTGCCGATACCAAACGACCTTAACTATGCCGAATCTGGAGATCTCAGCTACCCTGAAAACCCCAATTTTGGCCGTGTGTGGATCGAAACCAACGCCAACTACCGCGAGTCAACTGTAGATAGGGAGACGGCTCGTTTCACAGGTTTCCTGAAGCATAGTTTCAAAGATCAACTCGATGAAAGCTTTCTGGGCAAGATGCTCGGTAGTCACACCATTACTTCCCTACTCGATGATTATACAGAAGACGAAGTATTCGTCCCGTATGGGTTATCCTCTTACGGAAATCCGGACCCTGCCGTCCATCTCGGACCTGCCAATGCCCAACAGGCATTCAATGGCGCCAGAAATGTCCGTAACATCGTATACCTAGGACCTCAGCAATTGGAAAAATTCGACGATATAAGCTTCACCATGACCGACCTCGAATTCGGACCGGCTCAATTCGACCTTCGGGACGTCGCCGGCAAAGATTTTGATATTATCTATTGGGATTTAGGAGACGACGCTACTCAGGACAACTTTGGCCAAGGTAGAAATGATACCGGAAATGAAGAGTTTAGAAAGGGAATCTTAAGACCGGGACTCACCCCAGGTAAGAATCACCGCCTCCAGCGCACCGAAGTGGAATCCATCGCCTTCAATTCTCAGTCCTTTATTTTTGACGACCTATTGGTGGTTAACATGGGGTGGCGCACGGACAAGGTTAAGAATTGGTTGAACACTGAAGCACAACCTTCCGGTTTTCACGAAATACCCGACCTGAGCGAAGAAGGTTGGAACCTGACCGATGGCAACGCTACCTATCGGGAAATTGATTCCGAAATCTTCGGCTACGGCGGTGTCCTAAACTGGCCACATGAGCTGATCAAGCTCCCTAATGGTATGGACATCGCGTTCCACTACAACGAGACCGAAAACTTTGTTCCGGCTGCAACTCGCGTTGATCAATTCCGCCAACCAGTGGAATCTCCGGAGGGAATCAGTAAGGACTGGGGCGTAACCCTCTTCCTCTTCGACAACAAAGTGGTCTCACGGTTCAACTGGTACGATGCCAAACTTAACAATGCGACAGCGAACCTTTCTGGTGTATTTAACCAAACTATAGGTCGCGTTTTTACGCACTTTGGAAACACCAACGCTGCGGTATTCCGTACGGATAGCGACGGCGACGGAGTAATTGATCAGTCTTGGATTGAAGAAAATAGATTCGTAGAAGTCGATCCCGATGATGAGACGATCATTATCTCACAGGAAACGGATCAGGAAGTGATTGATCGCGCTGCACCGAATTTCCAGAAAACGATTGATGCCAGAGCTTCTGTAGAACCCTACCTGACCGATGATCTGAAAAACTCATACAACTACCGACTGGATTCCGACGGAACCGTTAACACCCAAGGGGCTGGCGGCGTTTCTGACACCCAGGACATTCAGGCCAAAGGCTTTGAGTGGGAACTAACCATGAATCCCACCCGATCTTGGAGAGTCTCCTTTAACTTCGCTGATACAGAAACCGTATTGACGAACATCGGGCCCAGGATGACGGAACTGTTCAATGATTTCTGGCTACCTCATTTGCAGCAATTCGGAGACCTTGACTGGAATGACCCGATGGGGCCCGTAGAAGGAAACACAACTCTGGAACAAGTAAATGGAGACGTTTTGGAGTATCTCGAACAAAAAGCACAGGAAGGACGCCCAACGCTGGAACAACGTCAATACCGCGTGAACTTTGTGACCAACTACCGGTTCCAGGACGGACCGCTGCAAGGATTCTCGATTGGTGGCGCTGCTCGCTGGCAGAGCGATAATGCAGTTGGATTTCCACTCATCCCAAGAGAGGACGGCATCGTGCAGCCCGACGTTAGTCGACCTTGGCTCAACGAAGACGTCTACAACTTCGACCTCACGTTCGCCTACCGGAAGAAAATAACGGATAAGATCAACTGGACTATCCAATTGAATATTCGGAATCTTCAGAATCTTCAAAACGACGAAATTAGCACGATTCGTAGACAACCCAACGGTGATATTGCTCGCGTGCGCTTTGACCCACCGTCTCAGTTCTTGTTAACGAATACCTTCCGTTTCTAACAGAAACCAAACAACTTACCAAAAGGCCCGGAATTCGTTCCGGGCCTTTTTTCCCAACAACAAGCGAAAGCAGAAACAGATAGACTTAATTTTACTACGGGTAATCGAATCGTTCCAAAGGGACAGGCTTCTTAAGAAATCATGTGAGCAGACAGAAGATTCTGGTAATCAATAGCTTAACTTTTCCAATAAATCTTATATTTGATCAAACAAAAAGGCCTCAGGAAACCTCGAGGCCTTTTTGCTAAAAACTTATCAGGGTCCTAGACCTTCTCAACCACTACGTAGTAGGCACCTAGTTGCTCATTGTCCGAGGTCATGAAGAAGGCTTCGATGAAAGTTTCTCCTTCTGGTAAGGTCATATCAAAAGTGGTGCCTTCTCCACCGGTCACCTGCTTCTCAAACGACTGGTCACCTACTTTTACCGTAGCCGACTTCAGCTTGATCGATTTACCAGGAGTTTCACGAAACGCTACAAGTCCGGGAACCGGTTTACCAGGTGGAATGGACGCCTCAGAATCGACTCCGGTTTCACGAGGCCAGCGACGCAGGGTGAGCTTATAAGCCCCTTCTTTGGATATATTGACGGCCCATTTCCCGGCAATGCCATAGCCCAACTTGCCTCCACGGATCGCACTCTGGTGCCACGGAACATTCTGCTGGGTCAGCCAGTCATGAGCGGTCAGTTGAGAAGGATTGTCGGCCGGGTGACCGAGTGTGATCGTTGTAAATTTTTCAAAGGCAGGCTGCAGGCTTTCCCACCAGGCATCGTATTCAGAACGCAATTGCGCCTTTACCGCTGGATGTTTGCTCGCAACATCCGTGGTTTGCCCGGGATCCTCATCCATATCGTAAAGTTCCTTACCGTCAATAAGACGCCAGCGTTGCGTCATCACACTGCTAGTCTTCCACTTGATAGGATCAAGCACTCGCTGAGAATCCGTAATAATCGTACGATCCGGCCAGGGAGACGGTTGCTCAAAAATAAGCGGCGAGAGAGACCGGCCATCAAAGGCGTAACTCAGTGGCGCATTTAAGCCGCACATGTCGATTAAGGTCGGCAGTATATCGATATGAGCACTGAGCTCGTTGACATCGCGTGGCTTGTCCAAACCGCCCGTTGGCCAATGCATAAAAAACGGGACCCGATGCCCGCCTTCGTATTGGCTGCCCTTCTTGCCACGCATACCAGAGTTAAACACGTTTTCGCCACTCGCAGTTCCATTGTCCGTCGTGAAGATGAAGATCGTGTTTTCAGTGAGCCCTTTCGCATCGAGAAAGTCCCGCAATTCGCCAACATTCTCATCTGCGTTAGCAATCATTCCAAAGAAGATCGCCTCACGATCCGATAGTCCTTTCTCAGCATACGGTTTCCAAAATTTGTCTTCTACATGAAAGGGGCTGTGGGGCGCATTTGTACAGATGTAGGCGAAGAATGGTTTCTCACGACTCACACTATCTTCAATGAATTCCTTGGCGGTATCGAAGAACACATCGGTGCAATAGCCCTTATATTTTTCAGGGACTCCATTATGCCAGTAGGTGT
>CALGUT010000146.1 GCA_937920335.1 uncultured Opitutales bacterium | reverse complement strand
AGTTTGGTTGCGAAATCTGATTGTAGATCGTAAATCCCAGCACCTGCATGGGTATCTATGTATGTGAATGGCTTCTCTTTCTTGGCAAAGTGTTCAAGTATCTCAACGAGTATGATGTGTTTCAATACATCAGCGAAATTGCCCGCGTGAAAGGAGTGTCGATAACTTAACACAGTGACTTATTGAATAGAGCGAGGTTTATGTAGCCTGAGTGCGGAGAGCGTCTCACAAAACGGTCAAGATTTCGAGGAGCGTCGTAAAATCAATGGAAGTCCAAATAATACGAAAGCGATGATAATTCCAGCTAGGATATAACCCAGTTCGATCGTTTTCTCACGGGTTGAATCCACCAAGCCGATAGGTGAGAGGACGATATAAGTGAGGAACATGGCTACCGTCGCGACAATGGAAACGAGCTTGAAATGTTTCCACGGTGTCATGTCGACACCATCGATTCCGGAGGTGTCCAGCTCGGGTTTTACGATCGGGAACAGTTTTCCCAGTAAGAGAGCAAGGCCAGTGAAGCAGACGAAGAGAATCGCCATATAGTGAAGGTAGTGCATCTCAGGCTGGATGAAGAACATGAGGCTTCCGTAGACGATAAGGAAGCAGGCCAAGCAAACGTTGGCGATGAGGGGGGATACTTTCTTCGAAAAATATCCGAGTAACATAACCATGAAAATGGGTGCTCCGAAAAGACTATCAACCTTAACCATAAAGGTGAATATACCCTCGGGAAAATACATGATGAACGGAGCGATCATCATCGTGGCCAACGCCATCAGGATACCGAATCGTTTGCTTCTCTTTATGACCTCTCGATCCGTCAGGTCTTTACCGAAAATGGGTTTGTAGACATCGAGAGCAAAAATGGTAACTGAGCTATTCAGCACAGAATTGAAAGTGCTCAAAACGGCTCCGAAAATGACTGCCGCGAAGAAACCTACGAAAACGGTCGGCATAATATCCCGGATCAGGGTGGGGTATACGAAGTCATTATTTTCGAAATTGCTCGGACCATATAGGTGGTAAGCGATGACCCCTGGGAATGCGATGTAGCAGATATTGAGGATCTTGAAAAATGCTGCGATCATAACGCCCTTCTGGCCTTCCTTCAGGCTTCGGGCACCGAGCGTTCTTTGTATGATAAACTGATTCGTGCTCCAAAAAAACAAATTATGAATGAGCATTCCGGTAAAAAGCACTGAGAATGGAATGCCGTCGGTTACATCCCCAACCGCATCGAGTATTTCTGTATTTTTAGTAAGGATTTTTTGAAAGCCTTCCCATAGGTTGTTTTCACCGACTTTATAGATGCCGATGAAAAACACCATGGCTCCTCCAATGAGCAGTCCCACTCCATTCAGAGTGTCTGAGATGGCTACGCCTTTGAGACCACCGAACAGCGCGTAGATACTACCAATAATTCCCAAAGACCATACCAGTATCCAGATGGCGGATTCGTTGCTGAGGCCAAGTCCTCCGGAAAGGTCGAATAAAAGATTGATCGCGATGGATCCGCCGTAAAGCGCGACAGGCATGCCACTTACTATGTAAGAGAATAGGAACAGGACCGCTACCAAGCGGCGGGTTGATTTATTGAACCGGTTTTCCAGGAATTCTGGAATGGTGGTAAATCCTCCTCGGAGAAACGTGGGTAGCAGCACTGCGCAAAAATAGATGAGCGGTGGAATAACAGTGACTGTCCAGGCGATCGGGGAAAGGTTTCCCGCATAGACATTTGCCGTCATTCCGGTGAAATTGGCGGCGCTTAGGTTGGTCAACATGAGCGATCCAGCTATGACCCATCCATTGAGACTGTTGCCTGCCAGAAAGTATCCCTTCGTAGATTGCAGGTTGTCGTTGTGAGTGCGGAGGTAGGTAATCAGACCGACGAGGCCGGTGAAGAAGAGAAAAGAAAGAAAGGTGCCCATAGGATATTTCGGGAGGATGAAGACAGAATCCGGAATAGAGAAGCATCTTTTATTGAGAGGTCACATTACAGTCTCATGATGGGTTCACGCTTGCGCTCAATTCGTAGGTGTCCTAGCAGTGGGGATTTAAATTCAAACCGCATGCAGGCTCCATGATCTACACCGTTTCATTCACGTTCAAAGATGGGGTTGATGATTCTCAGGAGCTGGAACACGCGTATCGCTTTTTTGGGGACTTGAAAGAACGGGGGCTTATCGTCGGTTGTCGCATTTTGAGAGACCAGAAAAACGCGACTGAATCAGGGAGTGGTCGGTTTTTGGCCTTGGTCGAATTTGAGGATCAAGAAGCTCTTGGAGTCGGTATGAAAGAAGTTGCAGCCATCGGTTATAAAACGGGCCTGCATGGGGCGATGATTGGTTCGGTCGATGAATTTTCCGTCGGATTCTGGGATATTGTCGAAGAACTGAAGTGAAGAACGGTTTTTGAGATGAGTATACGGATTGCAGAGGGGACTGATTTGGCAGAGATAGTGGATATTTACAATCAGGCTATCATGGAGGGTAATGCCACAGCGGATACAAAGGCTGCGACGATTGACTCACGGCTTGCTTGGTTCCATTCCCATGATCGTGAATCACACCCCATCTACGTGTATGAGCAAGCGAGCTCTGTGGTCGGCTGGTGCAGTCTCAGTCCCTACCGTCCGGGAAGAGCAGCCCTTCGTTTTACAGCCGAACTCAGTTACTATGTTTCGAAGGATTTCAGGAAACAGGGCATCGCCTCTGCCTTGATCCGTTATGCGATGAATGACTGTGATCGGTTGAGGATCAAAACGTTATTCGGTATCCTGTTGGACACAAATGAACCCAGTGTGAGGCTGCTAAAACTTCTCGGTTTCGAAAACTGGGGGCATCTTCCTCGAGTGGCAGACTTTGATGGGCGCGAATGTGGGCACCTGTATATGGGGAAACGGATCCGCTAGTAGCCTATGGACTTGGCCGACGATATCCAGATCTGGGTCAACAACTATT
>CALGUT010000145.1 GCA_937920335.1 uncultured Opitutales bacterium | reverse complement strand
GATGTTAGAAGATTCACGAGTGGCGCCGCTCAATATTTTTTTAACGCTTCCGAGCACGATTCCTGCGACGAGCGCCGCATTCGAAACCTGTGGTGGCGATCTTACACCGGCCAAGGCAGGAGCCATGTTTGATGCCTGGCCAGAGATTGTAGCTCTAGGCGAGAAAATGGATTTCGTACCAGTTTGTATGGGTGATGATCGTTCCCATGGTGTGGTCCAGGAAGCATTGAAACGGGGTAAACCTATTTCAGGACACATCTACGGTCGAGAGTTTGTTGGGGCTTACGCAGCCAGTGGTGTGACAGATACGCATGAAGCGATTGACCGAGATATTGCAGATGACTTTCTTGAAGCGGGGATCTGGGTATTTCTCAGAGGCGGTCCACCTACCACGCCCTGGCACAGCCTGCCAGAAGCGATCAAGGCGGTAACAGAACTCGGCGCCAGCCCCAAGCGGGTTTGTGTGTGCACCGATGATCGCGATGCAGATGACCTGTTTGTATTTGGTATGAATTGGGTGGTTACGGAAGCTATCAAGGCTGGCATCGATTTGCCTACTGCTTGGTCCATGGGATCTTTACACCCTGCAACTCGCTTTGCCATGGATGGTGATTTTGGGGCACTCGGGCATGGGCGTCGGGCAGATATGGTGTTGCTAAATGATGACCTTCAAGTAAAGAACACCTGGTATGGAGGGGAACTGGTCGTAGAAGATTCTAGAATTACACCCGTGCTGGATGCTCAGTTGTCCAATGATCGTTATCAGTATCCGAAAAAAGCCTACGAAACGGTCAATATGCCCACGGGATTTAAACTGTTCCCCGATCCTCCATCCGTGCCTTCTGAAGTAACGATCCTTCGCACAGAGCTTCCCGGGATCATCACAGTCCATACGAAAGCTAAGCTTGAAAATCCTTCCAGTGATTGGAGTCAGTTTCTAGCGGACAACGATTGTTGTCATATGGCGGTGATAGAACGCTACGGGGTCGAAGGAAATATTGCTTACGGCTTTTTACAGAACTTTGGACTCAAAGAAGGTGCAGTGGCAAGTAGCGTTGGGCATGATGCCCATAACGTGATTGTGGCGGGATTTGACGAGGCTTCCATGAAGTTGGCTGTCGAATCGATTCGTGAGTCACAAGGCGGTGTTGTTGTCGTTCAGGGTGGAAAGGTGGAGGCCTTTGTTGCGCTGCCGATTGCGGGACTGATTTCTGATATGCGGGCAGGGGATGTTGCGGAAGCCGCTTCGAAGGTTAAGGAAGCCTGGGTTGCCGCTGGATGCACGCTACCTTACATGGGCTTCAATCTGTTGCCGCTATCGGTCATTCCGGAAATCCGTCTCACCGATAAGGGATTGGTCAAGGTGCCCGAGATGGAAATCGAACCCCTGTTCAAACCGCTTTAAGAGACTTGATTCAACAGGTGACTCTCTTTGCGGTTCTCTGCATTGCTGAGAAGCTCGTAGTTATCACTCCGTTAGCGTGGATGGTTTCTCATATTTGATGATGGGAACGATGGGAATATTCGGACTTACACACCCGGTGAGTAGAAGGGTTGCCAAAGCAATTCCGGTTAAGCGAACGACTGTAAAATGGTGTTTCATAAGAGCTTCGCGCGGTCCCTGCAGTTACTTTAACAACTTATGCTTAGATAAGACGTCTGATTTACCTTGAGAGCAACCGCATCCGGAACCACAGACTTTCGGTGACGTCCACTTTTTCACGTAGTGTCTCGCTAAATACGCCACGGCGCTTAAACAGATGATCGATGTTATTAAAATATCCGCACTCATGGTGATTAGAAAAAACGGGTCCCTACTTGATAGGAGATGACAGCTCCAAGCCACGCGAGAGCCGTCATGTACACGAAAGAGGCTATAGCCCACCTCAATCCGGCTTCCTTTATGATAATAGAGGTCGTTGCGCCACATTGAGAGCAGAGTGCAAAGAATACCATTAACCCAATGACAACCGGTACGGTGTAAATAGGCGTTTCAGCTCGTTCGCCTTCTTGCCATTTACTGTTTTTGAGAGCGGCGCGAAGGCTTCCGTCTTCCTCGTCTACGTCTCCTCCCAGGCTGTAGATAATGCCGAGTGTGGATATGATAACCTCGCGTGCGGGATAACTGGCAAGAACGCTTACGGATATTCGCCAGTCAAAACCAGCAGGTTCAAAAATGGGTTGGACGGCTTTTCCAATCCGTCCCATAAAGCTTTGATTGATTTGAGTGCTTCCCAGCAGGAGGTGATATTCCTGGTTTAGTTCTGAATCCGGGTCCTCAAGCAGCGTTACAATGGCATCTTCTGTTCCGATACCATCGGCTACTTTTTCTGCGATAAATTCGGATCTGATAACTGGCTCTTGGGAGTCTGAGCGGGGGAAGTAAAGGGATGCCCAAATGATGATCGTAATAAAGAAAATGATGGTTCCTGCTTTTTGAACAAACTCCAATCCCGCCTGCCACATACGGTAACCGACGTCCCTCATACGAGGAGCACGGTATTTGGGTAGCTCCATGACGAACGGTTGGGACTTTGTTTTCAGGATAAAACGGGTGACGAACCAGGCTGTTGGGACAGCGACCGCGAGACCGACAAAGTGCATCATAAACAGTGTGAAGCCAGCCCACCAAGGTCCATAGACGGGTTCGATAAAAGCTCCGATACAGAGTATATAAACGGGTAACCGAGCTGAGCAGCTCATGAAAGGTGCTACGAATACGGTGGCGAGTCGCGACTTGGGATCCTCAATCGTTCGTGTAGCCATGATCCCCGGAATCGCGCAGGCGTAGCTGGAGAGTAGGGGAACGAAGCTTTTGCCGTTCAGTCCGCACCAGCTAAACAGTTTATCCATGATAAACGCTGCGCGGGCCATGTAACCGCTGTCCTCCAATAATGAAATGAACGCAAATAAGATTAAGATTTGCGGGAGAAAGATAAGGAATGCTCCGACGCCCTCAATCACACCGTCAAGCACCAGGCTTTGCAGCATAGGAGTTCCTGCGAGTGCGGGACCGATCATATCCTGAACCCATACTTTACCGCCTTCAATAAGATCCATCACAGGTCCAGCCCATGAGTAGACTGCCTGAAATACGACGTACATCATACCGACGAATGCCGCGAGACCCCAGCCGCGGTGTAGAAGTAGTTTATCAATTGATTCCGTCGTTCCAGGTGCCAGGTCAGGGTCTTTCAGGACAACTCCACCAATCAATCCGTCAATATGTCGGTAGTGAAGCATGGCTTCAGCGACCAGAGGATTCATGCCGTCTTTTCGTAGAAACTCTCGAGCTTTTACGACCTCCCGTTTAGCTTCTTCTGCGGAAACTTTCAGTCGTTGAACCTCTGCAGAATGGGTATCAAACAGGAGCCTGTGTGTTTCGCTCTCGCTTAGAAGTTCGTCGCCTACGCACGGTAGTGACACCTTCAGGTGTTCCATGGCGGTGTTCATGGAGTCTGGCCATTGAATCTCTGGAAGGTATTTGGGTTCGTCCAAGAGGTCGAGGATGGCCTGTTTGACGTCTGCGGTGCCTTGGTCTTTAGTGCCAATCGTGGGGATCACAGGTATGCCCATGCGCCCTTTTAGCAAATTAAGATCTATCTGCTGGCCGGATTTAGCGACCGAATCCCATTGATTGAGTATGAGAATCATGGGGATTTTTAGCGTCGCTACCTGGGATGCCAAAAATAAGTTCCGGCGAAGGTTCCCCGCGTCAGCTACAAACAGAATTATATCCGGTTTCCCAATTTCTTTGAACCGTCCATTGAGTACGTCAATAACGACACGCTCATCTGGCGAGTGTGCAGAAAGGCTGTAGGTGCCCGGTAGATCGATCAGTTCGGCATCGCCTGCAGGGAGTTTCATAATACCGGCTTTGCGGCTTACAGTCACCCCTGGATAGTTTCCGGTCTTTTGGCGTAACCCGGTCAGATTATTGAAAAGAGTACTCTTTCCGGTGTTAGGGTTGCCAATCAGTGCGATACGTAGAGTGCGCGAAGGCGCCGCAGGGGTCACAGGATCCATATAGAGGAGTTAGATAGGTTCTACCTGTATTCCCTGTGCTTCCGACTTACGGAGCATGATCAGAGCACCGTCCACCTCGATAGCGATCGGGTCTCCGAGAGGCGCGACTTTGCTGAGCTGGATGATCACGTTGGCGCCGATTCCAAGAGAAAGTATTCGTTGGTCAATATGACTTTCAGCGCGGATTTCGGTAACCCGTGCTTTCTGACCTAGTTTTAATGATAGTAAACTGCTCAACGTTCTATTGAGAATGACTCTCAAGAATGGATCTTTGTCAACCCTGACTCGCAGAAATACCAAAAAAATAGCGACCTTAGCTGGAAACCAAAAGGTAGTCTTCTACTTTCGGCTTCATCGGAGGAGAGACAAAACCGTTAACATAGATTCCGTCATCCCGGGTTTCTTCTTCTTTCACGCAGCCTGCCTGGTGAAGTTGGGCGACGAGATCGTAGCGATCAAATGGGAACAGATACTCTCCAAATGTAGAGTCGGTTTCTAAAAGATCGTCCAAGCGCCTGACGAGTTGCTCGATGCCTTCGTTGTTTAACACGCTGACGAACTCCGCTTCTGGAAATTGTGCCTTTAGTCTTTGTAACGCGAAAGGATCCTCACAGGCATCGATCTTATTGAAAACCGTGAGAATCCGTTTCTCATCAGCGCCGAGATCTTTCAGGACTTGTAGCGTTGTTTCGCTGTGCTTTTCTACTTCCGGGCTGGATACGTCCAGAACGTGAATTAGGAAGTCAGCGAGGACTGCTTCCTCGAGAGTCGCTTTAAAGGCTTCTACGAGATTGTGAGGGAGTTTACGAACGAATCCTACGGTATCGGTTAACAGAAGCTTCAACCCCGATGGTAGGATGACTTGGCGTGTTGTTGGGTCCAAGGTCGCGAAGAGTTTGTCCTCCACTAAAATATCCGATCCGGTGACCCGATTGAGTAGCGATGATTTTCCGGCGTTCGTGTAGCCGACAATGGATGCTGAGGGAACTGGTTTTTTCATCCGCTGCTTTCGCTGGGTTCCCCGATGGGCGCGCACGGTTTCCAATCGTCGCTTGAGGGATGCGATGCGGTCACGAACAATTCGGTGATCCGCTTCCAGCTGAGTTTCACCCTGGCCACGCATATTGGTTCCGCCGCCACGTTGGCGACTCAAGTGAGTCCAGGCACGTGTGAGTCGAGGTAGGCTGTAGACCATACGAGCGAGTCCTACTTGCAGGACGGCCTCTTTGGTTTGGGCACGACTGGCAAAAATATCCAGAATCACTTCCTGACGATCAATCACACAGAGTTTGGATTCATTTTCCCAATTTCTTTGTTGTGCAGGTGTCAGTGAATCATCGAAAACGATACAGTCATAGCCCTGCTCAGTCGCGTGTTCCATGATATCGTGAGCTTTTCCTTTCCCGATAAAGAAATGGGGGTGTGGCTTTCGAATCGTGACGACCATCGTTTCCATGACGCTGATGCCTAAGGTATCTACAAGATCAGTTAGCTCAGTAGGTTGTCGACATCGTCTTCATTCTTTCCGGCGATGCGCACTGCGATCAGCAACGCGCGCTCGACCATTTTGGGCTTATCTCTTACTTCAAACATATGGGTATCGGGCCATTTACTTCGAGCCTGGAATGAATGGCACTATCCATGGGCTGTATCAGGAAACCAACAAAAAAAGCCCTTCCCGAAAACGGGAAGGGCTTTTGAAAGATGGACGAGTGCGATTAAGCTTCGTCTTCGAGTGCTGCTTGCGCAGCAGCGAGGCGGGCAACCGGCACGCGATAAGGCGAGCAGGATACGTAAGCCAACCCGATTTTGTGGCAGAAGCGAACCGATTCAGGATCACCACCGTGTTCACCGCAGATACCAAGCTTGATGTCTGGGTTGGTGGAGCGTCCCTTTTCAATGGCGATTTCCATAAGCTGCCCAACACCGGTTTGGTCGATGGAAGCGAATGGGTTCTTCGGCATGATGTCGGCCTCCTGATAAGCGCTTAGGAAAGACCCGGAGTCGTCACGTGACATACCCATGGTTGTTTGGGTCAGGTCGTTGGTTCCGAAACTGAAGAATTCCGCAGTTTCAGCGATCTCGTCAGCAGTCAGAGCACCACGTGGTACTTCGATCATAGTGCCTACCTGGTAATCGAGCTTTTTCAGGCCTTTACGCTGCTTCACGTCGGCTGCTACTTCATGAACAATCTCCACTTGAAGATCGAGCTCGCGCTTGAATCCTACGAGAGGAATCATGATTTCAGGTTTGGTTTTGATACCTCGCTTCTGAGCTTGTGCTGCAGCTTCGAGGATTGCGGTTGCCTGCATGCGAGTGATCTCTGGGTACAAGATCCCGAGACGACAGCCACGGAAACCCAACATAGGGTTGAACTCGTGGAGTTCGTGCACGCGGCTCATGATTTTTTCCACTGGGATACCCAACTTGTTTGCCAAGTCGAGTTGCTGCTCCTTTGTATGAGGCAGGAATTCGTGCAGTGGTGGATCCAGCAGGCGAATGGTGGCTGGAAAACCGTTCAATGCCTTGAAGATACCGTAGAAGTCCTTGCGTTGGTGTGTAAGGAGTTTCTTCAGTGCTTTTTCGCGGGCTTTCACGTTGCCTGCGAGAATCATTTGGCGCATGGCGTCGATACGGTCGCCTTCAAAGAACATGTGTTCCGTGCGGGTCAATCCGATGCCTTCAGCGCCGAATGCTATGGCTTGAGTAGTTTGCTCAGGAGTATCCGCATTCGTACGAACGCTCATGCGAGTTACTTTTTTACACCAGCCCATGAGCTGGGTGTAGTTCTGGTAGGTTCCGCTCTTCTGTGCCGTCTTATCCTTTTTGATCAGTCCTTGAACGACTTCCGATGGTGCCGTCTGAACTTCACCTTCGTATACGGTTCCAGCGGTTCCATCGATAGACAGGTAGTCGGCTTCGTTGTAAACTTTCTTACCAACGGTTAGCGTGCGCTTGTCGTAGTCGATATGTAATGCCGCAGCGCCACATACGCAGATCTTACCCATTTGGCGGGCTACGAGTGCAGCG
>CALGUT010000144.1 GCA_937920335.1 uncultured Opitutales bacterium | reverse complement strand
ATCCTTTCCAGAATACTCGCTTATTCCAACTCAACTCTTAAACGGGGGCAGTATAGTACTGTCTAAATCGCTCACTACTTTCTGCGCTGCCTTCGTGTAGATGGCATCTAAATCTCGCTCGACAGAGATCGAGCTAGGCAACGCCCGCGGTGTATAACGAACCAACTTGATTCCAAAATCGGTTTTTTCGCCACGCTCCTCTAGGCTCGCCCACATTCGCAATTGAACCTCCAACGGATTGAAAGATTCCAATCCCAAGTAGGTTAAACGCAGGACCTTTGCGCCTTCAGGAGCTTTGACCGGAAACCGGGAGAACTCAAAGTTCACAGGATACCCTCGAGCAGTAAATGTATTCTCAAAATTGCTTTTAAAGTAATGGTAGCGGTCCAATTCGTTATTCATAGAGTTGTAGCCCCGAACATACTGATCATTGTGATTCTCTCGATACTCGACATAGATCGTCTCTGTGACCCTGTCAGCAGATGCTGCGAGACTGCCAACGCTCGCCAAGGTCAAGAGCCAGGCAAAGCCAAACGCGGGAATGAGTTTAGCAGGAAGTGTAACTTTCATCATATTATTTAGTCCAGTGTTCCACCACGCAGGAATCCGATGAATCCCGTGGCTGTGCGGTTATTTTGACTATTAATACGGACCATCAATTCCCCTGGATTCAAAAATCGTCACAAGCGCCCACGATTCATCGATCCATGGATACCGCGTAAGCGTTAGAGCTGCTCGGCAATCCGTTGAATAAGCGTGAAAATACGTCGCTGCTTTTCCACGATATCCATTTCAATCCTAAACACTTGAACGCGATTGGAACTCTCTTCTCCAAATCGCTTCTCCTGGTGCCGGAAAACCGCTGCTAAACGCTGGTCCAACTCAGCCTTTCGCTCAACCACCTTAATCGTGCCATCAGGATCCGGTATCCGCATAAGCGTTACAACCTCGGACATCGAATTTTCCAGAACCTTATGCAGCCCTTGTAACATCTCCAACGCTTGAGGCCCCATATGCAACCTCCGGCTCATGCGACGCTGACAGATCGCAACGATATCACCCGTCACCACATCACCAATACGTTCAAGCGCATCCGCCATAATAATCAATCGCTGAATCTCATCGCTAGAACTGTCACTCAGATCCATTTTCCGAATTCTTCCGATATAATGTAATATCACTTCCTGAAGGTCGTCTACGGGGTCATCCATTGCGTGGATTTCCTTGAGTAACAATTCATCATCCCTGGCCAGCGCATCGGGTACGCGCTGCACGATTTCGCACACCCGTTCGCCCATACGGGCAATTTCGAGACGAGCATTATTCAGGGCCATTGCCGGAACCGACAATACTGCTTCATCCAAAAACTCCGGTTCTGAAAAATTCTCTCGCTCCTTGATAGGGGCCATCCGCTTAACCAATGAAGCGATTACCGTCGTAAACGGAAGAAGAAGGAGGGTGTTAGTTACGTTGAAGATAGCATGGGCATTCGCAATCTGCCGAGGAACTTCCTCCGCTAATCGCATCGTACCACTCAAACCCTCTGCTGACGGTGAAAGCACTCTCACCCAGTCCACCAGTTGTGGAATAAAGCCAAACCAGATAGCTACACCAACGACATTAAAAATCACGTGAACCAGGGCGACCTGTAGAGATTCCCGGCCTTTCCCCAATGTCGCCAACAACGCGGTAAAGCAGGTGCCAATATTCGCCCCGAAAATCAGCGATACCCCCGTCGGTAACTCGATCAACCCCTGACTCGCCAGTGCAATAACAATTCCCGTCGTAGCGGACGAAGACTGTACCAGCCCCGTGAATACCGCTCCTACTAAAATCCCCAGAAGCGGATTTCTCAACGTAATCATAAAGTCGAGAAATGGCTCAAAATTCCTTAAAGGATTCATGCCGTCACTCATCAGAGTCATCCCGAGAAACACCAGGCCCAAGCCCATAAAAACATTGCCCAGTTGCTTGATCGCATCCCGCTTGCCGATGAAGAGCAGTGCGAATCCCACCGCGATGAGGGCCAACGCCGCATTCTGAACCTTGAAGGCTACGATTTGGGCAGTCAGCGTCGTTCCTACATTAGCGCCCATAACCACACCCACGGATTGGCTGAGCGTCATGATACCCGCAGACACAAACCCTACTACGAGGACCGTCGTAACCGACGACGACTGAATCACCGCCGTTACCATACTTCCCGTCAAAGCCGCTTTGACCCGATTGGATGTGAAGCGACTCAGTATATCCTTCATTTTTTCTCCCGCGGCAGACTTCAGACCACTCGACATCTGGTCCATGCCGTAGAGGAACAATGCCAACCCGCCAAACAGCCCCATCAACAAGGGTATCCAAGAGAATTCAGCAACCGCAGCCCCATGGATCGAATCAGTAGCTGCGAAGACCGCCGTTTGAAAGCAGGCGACTCCAGCAAAAACCAGTGCCAACAACTTGCAAATCGAAGAAAGCTTAAAATAACTGCATCGGGGTAAAATTAGCATCAACACATAAATTCCTAGCGAACTCTGCGGCGCATACAACCGGAATTATTTAGTTGGCGAATACCTCTACCACGACTTCTATCCCTGCAACCTATGATCCACAACTCACGATTCCCACACCCCTTCACCTGTTTACTCGTATGCCTCTGCTTGCTAACAAGCTGGGGAAGCGCCCAAGCAAACCATCATCAACCCAACATCATCTTCGTCCTAGTCGATGACCTCGGCTGGGGAGATCTCGGTGTCTTCTACCAAAACTCCCGCGACGAAGATCGCCGTCATGCGACCCCCATGCTCGACAAATTTGCTGCCGAAGGCATGCAGCTCCGGCAGCACTATTGCCCGGCCCCCGTTTGCGCACCGTCCCGTGCTTCTTTACTTTCAGGCCGCCATCAGGGCCACGAACCGATTCGCGACAACCAGTTCGACAAAGCCTTGGCCGATTTCCACACTCTCGGCACCGTTTTGCAAACCGCGGGTTACCGAACAGCCATGGTGGGCAAGTATGGCCTGCCCGGCGGGGATCGCGAAAAATACGATTTCAGTGAATGGACGGCCTACCCAACGAAACGAGGTTTCGACGAGTTCTTCGGTTACGTGAAGCACCGCGACGGTCATACGCAATATCCCGCCCATGACTATCCACGGGGGGATTCAGAGCTCCATCGCACCGGTAAACCCATCTTTCACAACGACAAAAAACTCTTCGAAGAACTCGAAGGCGCCTACACCACCGATCTCTTCACTGCCTTTGCAAAAAACTGGATCGTTGAACATCGGGAGGACAACCCCGAGCAGCCTTTCTTTCTCTATCTGTCCCACAGCACTCCGCACGCAGCGCTCCACATTCCTACCGGTCCCTACCCTGACGGTGGCGGGCTTAAGGGAGGCGTCCAATGGCTCGGCGAGCCGGGCAACATGATCACCACAACTGACGATGGTCCCATCGATTCGTGGATACATCCAGACTACGCGAACCAGACCTGGACCGAGGTCGAAAAACGATTCGCAACGATGGTTCGACGTATCGACTCAACCATGGGTGATCTCATCAAGACCCTGAAAGACCTGAACATCGACCAAGACACTTTGGTTGTCTTCACCAGCGACAACGGTCCACACGAAGAAAGCTACCTGGAAGGCCTAAGATACAAAGCCAATTCTTTTGATTCCTACGGTCCATTCCAAGGCGTGAAACGAGACGTATTGGACGGAGGGATACGCATGCCAACCCTCGTGCGCTGGCCAAGTCAGATCCCCGCCGCGGCCATCAACCAAACGCCATCACAATTCCATGACTGGCTACCAACCCTGGCACAGACTGCGGGCCTCGTCAGTCCGGCCATCACGGATGGAGTATCACTCCTCCCCTACCTCACCGGCAAAGGCACACCCCGCGAAAGCACGATCTACATTGAGTATCTCAATGGTCAGGCCACGCCGTCTTACCCAGAATTTTCCGCCGCCTACCGAGGCAATCCACGAAATCAACAACAGGTTGTATTCGTAGACGGGTTCAAGGGGAAACGCGTCGATATTCAAAGCCACGAGGACAATTTTCAGATCTTTGATCTCAGCAAAGACCCCCGCGAGCTGGAGGACCTGGCTGGAACCAGCGAATACTTCACAGAACTGGAACAACGGATGAAAGACCGCGTGCTCCAGATTCGTATGCCTAGCCGAGAAGCCCCACGCCCTTACGACAAAGCGCCCGTTCCCGGAATCAAAACCGAGAGGTTTGATAGTGACATTCAATGGAGTGTTTATGAGGGCGATTTTCCCTGGGTTCCTCAAACGGCCGATCTGACACCTGCAAAAACTGGGACTTCCAAAGAGATCAATCTCGGGATCCGCACACGAGATGACGCTATTGTGGTCGAATTCAAAGGCTACCTGGACATCGCAAAAACAGGCATCCACACCTTCAACGTTAATGCTGATTCAGGGGCTATTCTTCGGGTTCATGATGCGGTTGTCGTCGATAATGAATCGATGATCGAAGGTAAGCGGACTACCAAAGGAAACATCCTTTTGGAAAAAGGCGTACATCCCTTTACCCTCACCTATTGGAGAACCGATCAAGGGAAACCGTCACTGAAGTTCACCTACTCCGCCAGATAGCCACGATCGATTCCGACTGTGATGTCGAATGATGCCAAAATATCCGGATGGTATTTCTAGGTAGGGCAGCACCCTCCGCCCGCGCCGCTCTGGTGTCTTAAATGCCATAACAAGGAGTCATCTCGTCCTAATCTCCGTTTTTGATACGGGCGAGATGTATCAATATACACTCAGCGATACCTATTAGCGAGACTAGCATTTGACAGAGCTGGTTCGTATCTCTACTGATTTCCGTCCATACTATTGATCAGATTCCGTAGATTTTTAGACTACCCATGAAGCGCCCTGCACTACTCCTAACCCTCTCGCTAATCGCCGCCTTGTTTGGCTGCACGAAAAAGAATGGAGAAGTCGCTTCTGAAACCTCATCCAGCTCGGATGCGGCAAGACCAAATATCATCTTCCTGCTCACGGATGATCAAAGGGACAATACCTTCGGTGCGATGGGACATCCGTTTGTTCAAACACCCAATATTGACCGTCTGTTGTCGGAGTCCGTCCGTTTCAGCAATACCTACGTCGCCGAACCGGTGTGCTCCCCGAGTCGCGTGTCTCTATTTACAGGGATGCACGAGCGAGTTCATGGAATCGGCTTCACCTCCAGCTACCAGCTAACTGAGGATCAATGGGAACGATCCTACCCAGCGCTACTTCGCAAAGCCGGTTATCACACCGGATTTGTTGGCAAGATCGGAATCGAATACTACACCTTCAAAGGCAACGCCGAGGATAAGTTCGACTACTGGTGGGGTCATGATGGCTGGACCAAGTTTTTCCCAAAAAATTCTGAGAGTCCCAGCACCATCCCCTATCATAAAGCGGAGGGAACGATGATAACACCCATCATGGGAGAAGCCATGGGAAGCTTTCTCAACGCTCTCCCTGAGGATAAACCCTTTTGCTTATCGGTGAGTTTGAACACACCCCACGGATCTCAAACGACCAGTATGTTCGAGGACTACGAAGACTGGCGAAAAATGACGCGTCCAGCGAATGAGAACCCCGCCCTCAAAGGCACCCCCTACTACGATACCCTCTACCGCGATATCGATATTCAAATCCCTGAAGACACAGCGACCGATCCCTATCGTTACATCCCTCAGTTTATCCTGGATCAGGACAAAGGCCGAAAGACGCAAACCTACCAATACAGTTACACCCGCACCACCAATCTGGAACATCACATCCGTTACTACCAGACTATCACTGGTATCGATCACACCATCGGCCAGTTCTTAAAGGAACTGGAGCAAAGAGGTCTCATGGATAACACTATCATCGTCTATGGCAGCGACCACGGACTACTGATGGGAGAATACGGCATGGGAGGAAAATCACTCCTCTACGATCTGAGTTCCAAGATTCCCTGTTTCATTTACGATCCGCGCGCGCCATCCGCCCAGCGCGGCAAGACCATGGATCAACTCGTATCCAGCCTCGATATCCCTCGCACGATTCTCGATTATGCCGGCGTAGAACCACTCGATTTTATGGACGGAAAAAGCCTGAAACCGCTCGTTTATGGAGAAACCAAGTCCTGGCGAAGTAAACTGTTTCTGGAGAGTCTCTACACAGGTCGCGACAATCCTTTCCAAGAAGGCATTCGCATCGGCAAGTGGAAATACATTCGCATGTATGACGGCGTAGAACCCTATGACGAACAGAGCGTGGATTTTTCAAACCGCGAGCCCGAATTTGAAATGCTGTTCGACCTGGACGCAGACCCCGGTGAGACGCAAAACAGGATCGAAGAAATGGGCGATACACAATTCCTCGAAGACCTCCGTCAAAAAACCGCCAATTACTCAGTCGCACTCAATGAGCAGCGAGAAACTTACAAAGAAGCAGTCACGACTCAGACCCGCTAATTCGTTTAAACACCCTACCCCATTCATGAAACGTTTTGTCTTACTCCTCGCCTGCCTAGGTTCGGTTTTAACAGCCAAGGGAAATCCACCCAACATTGTTCTGATCATTTCGGATGACATGGGATACTCAGATCTCGGCAGCTACGGCGGAGAAATCGATACGCCCGTGCTGGACAAGCTGGCAAACAACGGTCTGCGTTTTACCAACTTCTATGTTCACAACATGTGCTGGCCGACACGCGCCAGTCTACTGACCGGTCTCTATCCAAAAACTCCCCTCGTAGACGGCTCATCAACCGGTGGTTTCCGGAACGACATTCTCATGCTACCACAAGCATTGAAAGAAGCCGGTTACCAGACTTACATGTCTGGAAAGTGGCACCTTTCCGACCCCGCTGAACCTCATGGCCCGAGCGCGCCTCATAAACGAGGCTTTGACCGCACCTATGCAACCTACCATGGCACGACCGACTTCTTCGCACCTGCGGACCTCAATGAAAACGGCGAAGACCGTACCTACGAATGGAAGAATAATCCTGACTATTATCAGACCGACGCCATCACCGATTACTCTTTGAAATTTATAAAGGAAAACCCGGCCGAGAAACCGTTCTTTCTCTACGTGGCTTACAACGCAGCCCACTGGCCGCTCCACGCCAGACCCGAAGATATTGCCCACTACAAGGGTCGTTTCTCTGAAGGCTGGGACGCGCTTCGCAAGACTCGCCACGCCAAGATGAAAGAGCTCGGCCTGGTCGATCCGAACTGGGAGCTATCGCCGCGTGATCCTGAAGTGCCAGCGTGGGAGGACGAAGTTCACAAAGCCTGGCAGGAACGCCGTATGGAAGTCTACGCAGCACAGATTACCTGTATGGACCGCAACATCGGGCGCATCGTCGATCACCTGAAGGCGACGGGGCAGTTCGACAACACCCTCTTCATTTACCAACAGGATAACGGCGGCTGCCACGTGGAGTACCCACCGACCCGAACAGGTTCCTGGACGAAGCCCTTTACGACCGATGGTCTCAACCGTCCAGTAAGGCCGGGTAACCTACCCGACATAATGCCGGGCGACCAATCGACCTGGCAGTCCTACGGCTATGGCTGGGCCAACCTTTCCAACACACCCTTCCGCCTTTTCAAACAGCACGACCATGAGGGAGGAACGCGTTCGCCGCTCATTATGTCCTGGCCTGCCGGACTCGTTAAAAGCCAGCACGGAGCCTTGAGCCACGAGCTCACCACCGTGCTCGACATCATGCCGACGCTGATGGACATCGCCGGACTCGATCCTTCACCGAGGCCCGGCATCCTCCCTTTTGAAGGCCACTCATTTCTCAGTATCCTCAAAGGAGCGCCCGAAAACTGGCAACCACCTGAGGAACTCTTCTGGGCACACAACAAAGGCCGTGCCGCCCGAGTCGGTGACTGGAAGCTGGTATCGGTAAGTAGACAACCCTGGGAGCTCTACAATCTTGCCGAAGACGGTACTGAGCTGCACAACCTAGCTTCCAAGATGTCCGATAAAGTCACCGAGCTGGCAAAGAAACACGCGGCCTGGGACAAGCGTACGAACTTGAGCGGAAGGTAACAGACCGTCGCTTTACTGAGACTAACGACCCTGTAGCAAACGAATTTATCTCAGTTACTGTAGGAGGTAGCTTGCTGCCGATAGAACGAACACATGGACTGCGATTTCGGCAGCAAGCTACCTCCTACATCTGATACGACCATCCACCGCCAATTCGATTGCCAAACACACGATAGTGCCTGATCTTGAGATATCACGGTCAATCTCATGCCTCGGATACTGTTTCTCATACTTACAATCACTGGAGTGACTATTTCACTATCCTACGGGCAACAAAGTCGCGGAGAAGGAGACGATGGACGCTACGAACGGTCCGATGAAGAGGACAACCGGTCAGGCAGCGGACGCTACGGACCACTACCCTCACGGAGTGAGTTTCCTACCTGGGACGTAGACCCCATTTTCAAGGACGACGTGTTTACCTTTGTGCGCATCCAATACGATTCGTATGGTTCGTTCGGTTGGTGGAGCCGCTGGGACAACGACTACCCGGACGGGGATTGGAACTTTTCTTATCGATTACAGGAAATGACATCCCTCGCCGTATCGCCGGAAAGTAAGCTGATCCGCCTTTCCGATCCGGAGCTTCCCGACTATCCGTTCGTCTACATGGCTGGTGTGGGAAAAATGGTGCTCAATCGCCAAGAACAAGTTGCATTCAGAAACTACCTTCTCAACGGAGGCTTCGTGATGATGGATGATTTTTGGTCTAAAGATTCATGGGATCACGTCCGAACCGAAATGCAGGCGGTATTACCAGATATCGAACCCGTCGAGCTCACGATCGATCACCCGATTTTCCACAACGTCTACGACCTGAAAGAACTTCCTCAAGTCGTCGACCTGCGCACCTGGCGGGAAGGCTATCTATTCGAACACCGCCATGGCTTCTCGGGCGACGACCAAGCCCCTCACTTCTGGGCCTACTTCGATGACAAAGGCCGCATGATGGCCCTGCTCTGTCACAACAACGACCTCGGCGATGGCTGGGAGCGTGAAGGCGAAGAACGTGAATACTTCCTGCGCTTCTCAGAAAAAATGTCCTATCCGATGGGCATCAATATCTTGATGTATGCGCTGACGCATTAGACGTCGACAGGATCGGCGGACTACTTCCTCGGTTCTTTCTTATCCAAATTCTTTTTAAGATCCGCTTCGGTAACGGTGGATACAACGCCACCCCTCGGAACGTCATTCTTGGCGACCCAATTAAGCGTATTCAAAACGATCTTACGAAAATCGTCATCTCTCCAATTGAGGTGAAAGTGCCCGCCAGTAAAACCGAATCCCCGTCCGCCATCCGGACGTTCGACTACCCACAACATCGCCTCGTCTCGGCCGCTGTCTGCGATAATATGATCATACGGCCCTTTCGGGTACACGTAAGGACCATCGCGAACATCATCTGAGGGTTTGGCGACCAATATCGGTGTGAACTTAAAGTTTCCTTTTTTGTAAGCTTCGTTACCTGCAATACCCGCCACGAAACGCATATTGAAATACCACTCATCCTTGATCGAAAACGGTTTAACACCCTGAGTAACCGGATGCTTCGGAAGGTTTTCAAATTCCGGTTCCCAGATAGGATTACAGGAATAAGCGTTTTCGTAATGCCCGCCGATCCATTCAATAAACTCTTCATTGGCCACACCTGGAGGAACCTCGACACCGTAGTGCATACACCCGAACCCGACGCCACGGTCGATCAACCCTTGTAGCGTCTTCAAGTTCTCACCCTGTAACGCGGGATGCTTGCCACCCCCATCCGCGTAAATCACGACCGCATCCGCATCATCAAAGGTCGACTCATCATCGACCCAACCGTTGTCGTGAACTTCCACCTCAAGCCCTGGCACATCGGCCAGGCATTTCTCCAGCAACATACAACCCGCACGAAATTCATGCATCAACGGCGGATGACTGGGTTTACCGGCAATCAATACTAACTTCCGCGAGTCTTTAGCTGAGGCAGTAATTGAGAGAGCAATTATCGAAAATAAAAGGGTAACTAATCGAAGTAAACGAATCATGCCTCAGATAGATCGGAATTCAGCCGAGAGTCAATCAAGCTGCTATCGGGATTTAACCTGAAGAAGCAGAAAACTCAGAACGATTGAACTTCCTCAGGGCCAGGCTCTGCATAGTCAGGGTCCTTAGCCCGAATAAACACATCTCCAGCTTCGAGTCTTACTTCCAGAGGAACGATAGTAGTCCCCATAGGATTAATGGTATAGGCCGTATCAGGTAGCGGACGTTGTTTTAGCTCCTCCCGCGAAATGGGGGGTATGTTTCCGTTATAAAAGGCCGTACACCACCAACGTCCTTCCTTATCTTGAAATGGAAATCCATGCCCTAGGAAACGGCCCGCAAAACGACGTTCTCCATAGGGACCGGTGATCGAGTCTGCTGTGCAGTAGTAGAGATTGTAATTCCCTACCCGGCCTTGGTCCGTCGACCAGGCGGTCCCAAACAAGACATACTTCCCTCCGATCTTTTTTATCAAAGCGCCTTCGTGACCGAGTTTTCGATTCGAAGGAACTACATCTATAGACTCACCTGCAAAACCTTTTAATCCAGGGTTCAAAGGTGCGATGGTTCCCACTTTCCAAACCATCCAAAGCGAGTCGTCATCATCCTGAAAAATCGATGGATCATGTTTACTAAACATTTCCATTCCCATCGGGTAGGTGAATGGCCCTTCCAACGTTTCCCCCGTGGTCACCGCCAGATTAGCCATACCCCGAAGCGGATTCGGAGTCGTGTGAATAATAACCCATTTACCATCAATCAAGTGGAGTTCAGGCGCCCACAAACGCCATTCATCTTGGGGAACCGTTTCCCACAATTCCTTGGGCGTCTTTCCACCGGTTTGTTGTCTATTCATCCCGTCAGGAATTTCTTCAACGGTCGCCCAGTAATTATCCAGCTGCGTGTACGGCGAACCAAAACTCTCCCATTCCACGAGGTCCTGACTGCGCCACACACGCATCTTCCACGGATCAACGAGCTTGGGTCTCAGTCCGACATTCAATATGTCATATCCCTCGGGAATACCCCCGGTCGTCCCTGTAAGATAGTAATATCCATCGGGCCCCAGAATGATATACGGATCCCGCATAAAACCATCGACGACATGCAATGCCCGATCGTGCGAACGTATTCCCTCCCGGATTTCCTCGAAGGGCATCGCCGCGTAAGTGCCACAAGGCACGATAGATAGCATGAAAAGAAAATCGGAACGTCGTACCTCCCGATGCCTATCGAAAATTCGGCCAGGACTACCGGGACTTGATCGCTCGTGAGGATATTTATGGGTTTTTCGAGCTGATGTACCAGATAAAGATGAATCAGCAATCCAACCTGCAAGCGGCTAAGGAAACCACCCTCGAGATCCTGGATGCCCTGAATGATCTCTAGGCTTTAAACACAAACTCTTTGCTCCAAGGTTATCCCCATGTTTCTCCTCCGTTACCTACGCCATATGGAAGTCAAGAAAAAGACCGGACGTTATTTCCTATACGCAGCTGGCGAGATCATTCTCGTAGTAGTCGGCATATTGATTGCCCTACAGATCAACACCTGGAACGAAGGCCGGAAGTTGGAGCAGCAACGTCTGGAGTTGATCGAGAACCTCAAGAAGGACTTTCAAACGAACCAGACTCGCCTGGACACGATCATTGGAACCGTGGGGCAGAACAATGAAGATCTCAAAGCATTCTTATCCGTAGCTTCCGGGGGAAATGAGCATCTGTCATTACTCGAACTCAAGACCATGGCCGGAAGCGGTTTTAAGCATGAAGTATTTCAACCTGCTCTAGGGACTTATGATGCCGCAGTATCCACCGGAGCGATTGGCCTATTGAAGAGTCTCTTGTTTAACGAGTTCATGGCCGTGTTTCATCAACAGATAGCAGATTTTGAAAGACACGACGCTATCGGCGGACAAATGATGTATCTCGGATCTTACTGGGAAGTGAGAAAGCAAATGGGAACCCTGCATTCGATAGATCACAATCCAGATAACGTTTTTGAACCGGACACCTATCTGCTTTCGGACGAAGCTTATCGGGCCTTCATAGCCAAGCCGGAGGTCTATGCCGCATTCGAAAACATGCAGTGGATCTATCGGAATCAGTACGAAATTTTAGTTGAGGCAAAGACCACGACTGAAGAAGTACTCGCCATCCTCGACTCGCTTTAGACCCAACCCAGGTGCCTGCCAAGTTGCTAGAATCCAACTCAATCGAACCCACTGCACCTCGCTAAGTACAGTCAGTCACCCGTTTGGAAACAGGCGGACCATGGACCCGCCTGTTTCCGAAGATCGCGGATGTGCCAGGTCCGATCGCTATCGATCCGTTTCAACGGTCACGGCTACCTTTGTGCCGTTGCGTAAGACATCCAATACCGGTGACTTGGATATTAACTCCATGAGCCGCTCTCTATTCGCGGAACTTCGGGCTTTCACCTTTACGGTTATCTCGTTAAATCCTTCGCGAACCTCCGGATCGATTCCCATGAACCCCTGGACATCGATCGCCCCTTCCAGTTCGGACGATAGTGCTTCTATGGTTTCACCGTTCGCCGCCGCGTGATAGATCGTTGTAGTCGCAATACAACTACTAAGCGCAGCCAATAAATTCTCAACCGGATTCGGTGCTACATCTTTTCCAAGAATCAGCGCCGGCTGATCCGCTTGGACAACGTGAGCGTGTTCATGACTTTGCTCCTCTCCCAAAGCATGAAAGGAATCGATGGTCGCTTCATTGAGACTCCCGTCGATCCAACGATTGCGGGCTCTGAATTTGAACTGCGCCTTGTCCAGGTTTTCTCCGAGAAAAGCGATCGTATTGCGAAGCGACTCTGCGTCTACGCCGTTACAGTATGTGGATGGTGAGGTTTCTGTTTTCATTGTATATTTTATTTGGGTTATTTTATTACTTACTAGTTAGTCAGTTAACTAGCGCAAAAAAAAGGAATCTATTTCTTAAGCAATAGTTCAACGCTCTCGACGGCTCTATCAATGGGCCAATCTTCCCGGCATTCCTGACAGGTGCTGATAGCTCCAGCAATCAGCAGGTAGTAGGCATCTGAAACCGCCGCTACGTCGAGATGAACATACTCCGCAGAAGCATCTTTCATTTCTTGAACCACCGATACGATCAGGGCCCGATTGACGTCGATGTATCGTTTGGAAATCGCCACGATTGGACTTTTCGGATCAGGGATTTCAGCCAGCATATTCATGAAACCGCATCCCCGATACTCCCACGACTTAATACGTTTTTTTACATGCCGAATGATGGCTGAGTACCGTTCCCGAGGCGTACTGAGATTCTCAAAAGAGGCATCCATCATCTCGAATTCCCGTCGGGTTCGCTCTTCCAAATAGCCAACACACAAATCCTCTTTCGTCGGAAAGTAATTATACACCGTCGGCTTCGAAACCCCAGCCGCAGCAATCACCTGATCCACTGAAGTCGAGTGATACCCCTGTTTGTAAAACAGTTCGCAAGCAGCGTTTACGATTCGCTCCCGGGCATCGGATTTGGGTCTAGCACTCATATTGGGTCCCGAAATTAGGTTTACTTACTAGTTAGTCAAGTAACAAAATTGGATTTTCTCTGGCTTATTGATGATCCCTATATAGGGGCTTAAAGACAGAGAGGCAAAAGCCCTAGCCAACGGAGGCTCTCACTGTCCGAAAATCATCTGAGAGCCAACGCAGCTTATCCCCGCACAGGCGCAACGAGGCAGTTAGTCACAAAACTAACGCCACTTCGTCGCTTTTAAAAAAGCAATCAGGTCAGCCAGCTCCTGCTCGGAGAGCGAGGCGGTCAATCCGGGTGGCATGAGCGAAACGGTTCCAGGTGACATAGCTTCTATATCCGATTGTTGAATACGGACAGAGGTGTCAATTCCCATCAAAATCTCAACAGCATCGGCCGTTTCTTCTCGAAGGATTCCGGAGTAAACAGCTCCAGACTTCGTCGTTACCTGATATGGCTCGTAACTGCGGACAAAACTAGCACTCGGATAGAGTATCGCTTCCAACAAATCGCGCTCAGTCCGAATCGTTCCGATCGTAGTGAGATCAGGACCGCTCTCCCCACCGAGGTAACCAATGGCGTGGCAAGCGCTACAAGCAATCGCGGGGTTGTTAAACACCGTTTGCCCACGTCGAATATCTCCGTCCGGGAGCGATGTAAGCACACGCTCCACATGCGCTGCTTGTTCAAGCGAGCCAGCTCTTAATAAGTTGAGTAATGACTCCGCCTCAATCTGCACGGATGCCGGATAGTTTTCAAATACGGTCTCCAAAGTCTCAGCCTTTAGACTTTGAAACGAACGAGCCGCTTTGATGGACTGAACGAGACGGAGCCCCAATGCAGCATCATCACTTTTCCCAAATGCATTTAACAATTCTGCAAGCTCCATAGGACCCGCTACCTCAAAAAAATGCGTCGCGAGCATCAGTTGCGGCGTTGTCATATTCGCTTGGGCCAGAGAACGCGCCGCACTCGAACGAAGTGATAAACTTTGCCCGTTCTCCAGCAATCTTCCGAGAAACGATACCTGCTCATCATTTATACGTAAGCCGACCTCAACCGGTACGTTTATAGCAACCAATCGAATCGGAGCCGGCAGATCGGTATCCCGACTAACCTTCAACAGCTTCTGCTGCAGGTCCACCGATTCCTCGATCAATGCAGGGATCGTTCGCAACGCTTCCACGGTATACTCCAGATCGGGATGCTCTGGTTTCAGTAGTTTCGAAAGCGCATCCACC
>CALGUT010000143.1 GCA_937920335.1 uncultured Opitutales bacterium | reverse complement strand
AATACGTCTCGGTGTATCGGTGGACATGATCTTTTCGACCTTCACGGTAGATCCCTTAAGGTCCCACCCTTTTTGCAGACCTTTGATACCAATGGTGGTAATGATACATGACCCTAAAGCGGTCGCACACAGATCGGTGGGAGAGAAGTATTCACCCTTTCCCTGATTATCAGTCGGAGCATCGGTCCGAATTACCGTTCCAGAAGGACCGTGGGTAGCCGTGGTTCGTAAGTCGCCTGTGTATTTTATATCGATAGTTACCATAATATTGAACCAAGGAGTTAGAGAGTTTTTACCGCTACGTAAAGACTGAGCGGGAAACTCAAGGTGAATCGCCTGATGTTTGACGCTTAAAACCTTACTAGCCTAGAAATACCGTCGCGCTACGGCGCTTCTGGGAACATCTGTTCCAACGCTTCATCAATCGCCTGTTTCAACTCGGGAATCCGTGACTCCTCAATCGTTCCTGCGACCGCCACTCCGGTGTATAAATTATTGGGCGACATGGCGGCGAGTGATTGTTCGGCGTTCTCCGACTCGATGCTCAAGAAAGCGTAGCCGAGATCTCGAAACCTGTAGAGATCCTCAATGACCATTTCAACACCCCTGTAACCAGGAATGTCATCCACTCCGTCGAAAAACTCCCGGACTTCGTCGTCTGTTTTTTTCGACAACAACATCATTCCGATCGCTGACTGCGTCGCGGGCTGCAGGCGCATACGGCCAACTGCCTCTTCGGCAGACATACCCGGCATCAGATGATAGAGGTAATACACATTCCGTTCCCACAGCATACCAAAGGCAGTAACCAGGTTTACCTTACGGTGTAAGTCGAGGAGTGGCGTGGTTGTGTTTCCGATGAGCCCGGAGGAATACAAACTCTGCGCGGCCATCACATGCATAGCAGGACCCGGCATGTATTTGGAATTACGGTTTTGCCTAGCCATTCCCATATGCGCCAAGGTCTTTACCAAACGATGCGCCCGGGTCGTCTCCATGTCGAGGCGACGCGCTAATTCACGCGCACCGATCGGTCCAGGGTTAGATGACAAGATTTGTAGACAGCGGATACCATCCATCAGACTTCTATTCGGTTGAGCAGGCAGCATAGTTAGGAATTCCCGAATGGTTTTAAGACAAGTCGTTGCTATTAAATCAATATAATTACTAGGCCCGATCCTTTGAACTTCGTAGACGGGCCCCACTAACAAAGTCCATAAATGACTTTCTGCAAGTGGGTTAGAGCGAGTTCATACTTGACTTTACCAGCCGATTCTACAACACCACCCCTATGAAAAGCCATACCACTTGTTCCAGCAAAGCTCCACGCTCGCTCGTCGAAGCGTTCGAGCATTGCTCCGCAATAGGTGCATCATGGTGGTGGTCCAATCTCTAGGACCGCTCGTTTCAACTTATTCTCTACGCGGTTCCATTCAACGGACCGCGTTTTTTTATTTCTAGCCGTGGTCCTATCATCCACGGCTTTTTTTATTTTCCAAACCCGTAAAACCCACCTAAAGCATACAACCGATTTTTAAGATGTCTAAAACAGAATATGAAACCCCGGGAGGAGTCACTGTAACGTGCAGGCTTGACGCACTTCCCTACTCCGAAGCATTGAACGATGCATTCGACGCGATTGATCACCACCAGGGAGCTCTGTTTTGCAGCGGTTACGAATACCCGGGTCGGTACAGTCGTTGGGACATAGGCTTCATAAAACCTCCCCTTGAAATCATCGGTCGACACCGAAAGTTTGAAATCAACGCCCTCAACGACCGTGGAACACAAATCCTACCGATGATTTGCCAGGCCATCGAAGGACAGAGCTATATCAAACAATTGAATAAGGGCACGGAGTCCGTCACTGGCGAGCTCGTTGCTATGCCTACGCATTTCCCTGAAGAAGAGCGCAGCAAACAACCGGGATTGTTCTCCATGCTACGATCGATTCGTGAATTTTTCGGATCGTCGGAGGACGAGTACCTCGGATTTTTCGGATCATTCGGTTACGACCTTGTGTTTCAATTTGAGCCCATCGACCTCAAGCATGAACGTCCCGAGAGTTACGCGGACGCTCATTTGTTTCTGCCTGATCAGCTTTTCATAGTAGATCACCGCAAAGAAACCGCTGAAGTGAGAAACTACGATTTTAAGATGGGTTCTTACTCGACTGAGACGCTCGATAGAACCGGCAAACACTTCGATCTTCCTATACCTCTGGCCAAAGAGATCGAAAGCGATAACACGCCGGAGGAATATGCAAAAAAGGTCGAAGAGATCATCGAAGGGACCCGAAAGGGCGATTTCTTTGAGGTTGTTTTAAGCCAGGTGTTTACCAGTGGCTGCCTCGATACCCCCCGTGAGCTCTTCGACAAAATTCGCACGGACAATCCGAGCCCCTATGAGTTTCTCATCAATCTTGGAAACGAGCAATTGGTGGGCGCGTCGCCTGAGATGTTTGTCCGTGTCAAAGGTGCCAGAGTAGAAACTTGCCCCATCTCAGGAACGGTTCCACGCGGTAAAGATGCGATCGAGGATGCGGAACGTATCTACGAGTTAATGACTTCCAAGAAGGATGAAGCCGAGCTTACGATGTGCACCGACGTGGATCGCAATGACAAATCTCGCGTCTGCAAACCGGGTTCGGTTGAGGTAGTCGGGCGACGCCTGATTGAGGCCTACTCTAGGTTGTTCCACACCGTAGACCACGTAGAAGGTGAGCTCCTGGAGAACTACGACGCGTTCGATGCTCTGCTATCCCATATGTGGGCGTGTACTTTGACCGGCGCTCCCAAACCAGCAGCAATGCAACGGATTGAAGACCTTGAGAATTCACCTCGTGAGTGGTACGGGGGGGCTGTTGGCTTTATCGGTTTCAACGGCGACATGAACACCGGAATCACCATTCGAACGATTCACCTGAAAGACGGGTTGGCAAAATTCAGAGTCGGCGCCACCTTGCTCTGTGATTCGGATCCCATATCCGAAGAAAAAGAGTGCCGGACTAAAGCAAGTGCCTTTTTAGATGTCCTTGCCGGGAAAACACAAACTCAGGAAACCGGTTTTGAAGTGCCTCCCATTACAGGACCGAAACCCAAAGTCTTTTTCGTAGATAATGAAGATTCTTTCGTCCACACGCTCGCCAATTACTTCCGGCAAGCGAATGCGGATGTGACGACGATTCGAGCTGGGTTTCCATTGTCGATGATCGACGAATATGCACCGGATCTGGTGTTTATCTCGCCCGGTCCGGGAACACCCGAGGAGTTTAATGTACCAAAAGTGGTTCAGTATTGTGTCGAAAAAGGGATACCCTGTTTCGGAGTCTGTCTCGGCCTTCAAGGAATGGTCCAGGCATTTGGAGGGTCTCTCAACTTGCTGGACTACCCGATGCATGGAAAACCCTCTCAGATAAAGAATGTGCAATCCGGTGTATTCGCGGACTTTCCAAAGAGCTTCCGAGCGGGACGCTACCATTCTATCTACGCTGATAAAGACGCCTTGCCTGATTGCTTGGAAATTACAGCTGAAACCGAGGACGGAACCATCATGGGGATTCAACACAAGGAGCTTCCTTATGCGGCCGTTCAGTTTCATCCGGAGTCTATTTTGACACTAAAAGGTCAACTCGGTTTGAAACTGGTGCATAACGCACTAACATCGCTTACAAAACAAACGGATGAGTGAAAGATCGATTGCAATAGGACCTATACTGGGAATCAGTGCCGCTATACTGGCATTCTTGTTTTGGCTGATCTATTTTCAAACACCAGCAAGCAGTAGCGAGGAATGGGTAAGTGTCCTGCCAACGATGATTGCCTGCCTCAATGCAATGTCAGCGTCATTCCTTGGGGTCGGATTCATCGCGATCAAAAACGGCTATAAACGCCTACACATCGGAATGATGATTTCGGCTACAACAGCATCAGCACTGTTTTTAGTCTGCTACATCATTTATCATCATTATGCGGGTGACACGAAGTTCTTAGCGGAAGGAATTATCAGACCCATTTATTTCTTTATCCTTATCTCACACATACTGCTTTCCATGGTCGTAGTACCTTTGATTCTGCTAACACTCTGGTTCGCGATTCGAAAATACTATGATAGCCACAAGAAAATCGCCAAGTGGACCTTTCCGATCTGGATGTATGTGTCGGTAACTGGGATCCTCGTGTATCTGATTCTTAATAATTTCAATACGGTTTAGTTTCTAAAGCACGATTTGAGCGTGGTTCATAGGGCTCATCCCTCAAGCAATACATAGGGGATTCTCTTAAATTCCAAAAGTAGTTTCTTTTATCTTTATATATTGGAAACTTGTGTCTTATTTAGGGGTTATTACGTGTCTAGGAGCATCCAAACCATCGAGCGGAGATTTCTAGGTCAGAAAAAACAACCCACCCTTATAAAGAAATGGATCCGTTCACATCTAAAGAAATCGCCGGCCTACGAGTATTGTTAGTCGATGATGAAATTTTTATCCGTGAAATGGGCTCCGATGTTCTATCATTACTCGGATGTGTCACGACCGTTGCTTCTGATGGACGGGAAGCTTGGAACAAGTTCCGAGCGAATCCGAGTGAATTTGATATTATCATTACAGACTACAACATGCCGGAGATGACAGGTATCGACCTCGCGGCCAATGTGATGAATCTCAAGCCAACCCTGCCCATCATAATCAGCACTGGGTTCGCCAGCGGATTCACCGAGAAACAGGCCGAGGATCTGGGAATATCTTGTATCCTTCCCAAACCTTACATGATTCAGGAGTTGAAAGATGCTATTGTTGAAGCGATGTCTCAACTCAAGTTTAGCTGAACTAGAACTTTCGATCGCCGCTTATAAGCCCCCCAAGGACGCTTCCACCTAAACCTGCAACACCTTTACTCTCTCCCCGATTCTGGTGCTTAGCAGCCGCAAATATTCTGTCCGCTAGCCGCGAAAATGGTAAACTCTGAAGATAGACCAATCCCGGTCCCGTCAATTCGGCAATAAACAACCCTTCACCTCCAAAGAGTGCGTTTTTGAATCCACCTATAAACTGGATATCATAGTTAACCTCTGGCTGGAGTCCTACCAAACAACCCGTATCAACTCTCAGTCGTTCACCCGGAGCCAGGTGTTTTTCGATAATAGTTCCTCCTGCATGAACAAATGCCAATCCGCTACCGGACAGTCGCTGTAAAATGAAACCTTCCCCCCCGAATAAGCCAGCACCGAGCTTTTTCGTAAACGCGATATCGATATCAATTCCTCGCGCCGCACAGAGAAACGCGTCCTTCTGGCAAAGGAACTCCCCACCGAGTTGATCCAGTGGCAGGGGAATTATTTTTCCCGGATACGGGGCGCCGAACGCGACACGACCTTTGTGAGCTCCATTACAAAGAAAGGTCGATATAAAGAAACTATCCCCCGTAAGCATACGCTTAAAACCCTTAAACATGCCGCCACCGGTATCAGTCTGCATTTCGATACCGTCTTCCATATACATCATGGCACCAACTTCTGCGCGGCAACCTTCACCGGGATCCAGTTCAACTTCGACGATCTGCATATCGTCACCAAAGATAGTGTAATCAATTATGTCTGCCATAGGTCTTCAATTTCGAGATTCGCGTTATCAGAGTTACCCGAAACTGGGGGCTAAAGTTTCAATATTCTTACAGCTACCTGCGGCCTGACTACAACCCAAGAAGCTTCCGCAGTTTGGTATCACTCGGACTATTCTTCTCCCAATAATAGGATCGGGTGCTATGAGTTCGTTTGGCTTCCGTAGTCAAAATTTCGTCCCCTTTATCTGGATACGATTCTGACCATCCTAAAATTTCATAAGGAGCTTTAGATTCGAAGCGAATACTAAGGGTTCTATTCAAAGACGGATAAATCAATTCATAGATACTCGTACCCTTTCGGCCTTCGGAGAGCGATCCCTTTACCTGATAGGCATTTGTTGGTTTATGCTTCAAACGCAAATAACTGGTTGAAGGAATCATCTCAAAGTCGCCGGTAGGAAGCCCCAGTGGGTCCGTCCGCAATCGATTCCAGATACCATCTTCGTGAGCCGCCAATGGTATCGATTTGTCCTCATCGCCAAACGATTGAAAGTAGGACCGTAGTTCACTCTTCCAGGCTCCATCTCTCTGGTTCCACTGCTGAAATGCCTGACCACACCAGTCTTGAATTGAGGTGGTGGATTTAAACGTCGGATAGGCATTATTTTTCTTCATCGAAGAAAATACCGAGCTCATGATCGAGTAATCGTAAATGCCAGTCTCGAAGCGCTTGATCGCATTGAGCTTAAGTATGCGTTCGGCATTCGGATCATTTCCGGTTTCGTCCTTTACCTGGGTGTCTCGAGAGAACGGTTCGGTAACAAACAGCAGAATAGCTTCGCCTTCATTGAGCGCACCGTAACGGGCTTGTTTTAATTCGTAGCGGGAAATCTCTGCTAAACCCGAATCCCAATATTGTTTTACGACCTCATTTGCGAGGAGACTATGTTGCCCTGTTAGCAGGGCAATAGATAGACCGATGATTTGCAGGAATGACGCTTTGTTTTTCATAATTTAATACCTGGTATTATCGCAAGTTCCTAAGAACATAAGTTAGGTAAAAAGACCGAGTGAAGCAAGCAGACCCTTCGCTTAGGCTGAATGCAAACCAACCGGCTTAAAGATAACTAGGTCGTTGGCTCAGGATCAAATAGATCTTCGAGTATTCGCTTGAGTTCAAGAAGCTGATAAGGCTTTGCAAGCACTGCACTGAATCCATGCTTGTCGTATTCGGCCATGGTGTTGTCGTCGGAATAAGCACTGGAAACGATTCCCACCGCTTCCGGATGTGCTTGCCGGATCAACCGGAAAGAATCCAATCCCCCCAATCCGTTGTTCACTAATAGATCCATGATCACCGCATCAACCGGTTGATTGGACTCCAAGGCTTCCTTGTAACATTCGTAAGCCTCCATACCCTCTGAAGTCACAGTGACCTTATACCCACACGTATCTAAAAACTTGTTCAGAAGCCCTCGGACGGACGGTTCATCGTCCATGACCAATATATGGTAAGGTTGTGTGCTGGTTGTATCAGTTATCACGAGTCAGAAGTGAAAGGAGCATAGGAAAACCATAGACAGCCGTATTTGGCGAACAAGAAACCGGCCTTAGCGCTCCCTTTATAGCAAATTTTTTAATTTCTACAGTATCGGGTAGGCTGGACAAACGGAAACAGCCTGCACCTGGAGGTTCAAAAACCCTCAACCGAATCTTAGTTTTAAGTAATAGGGCTTTAAAAAGCGAACGACTGCCTGAAGAAAACTTTGCCCACAGGGGTGGTTTAATAAGTTTTTAGGACTCTGGCCGGTCTCACACCGGTCAAAACTAAGGGTAAATGTAAATAGAGTGGTAATTCAGCCTGAAAAAATTTCCGAATTTGTCGAACCCGATGAGATCTCGTTTGTTGGTGGCATGATTTTCAAGAGCTCTAGCAAACAAACCCCTTCGGTCGACACACTGACTGACGGTTTGGGCGCTATCAGCCATACTTCGGAATCTACAACCCACATCCTAAAAAACCTCGACCAATCTAAGGGACGATTTTGCCAACTCATTTCTTCGGTGAAACCAACACACTTTTGAGGAGCTCAGAGTTGATAGGATGAGATAAGAGCCGGTAGCCCGTAAGGTGCTGCCGGCTTCTTTATTTCTAAGACCCAGATCTACGAGTCTACCGGACATTTATCTTGCGCACCCTCAGTGGTTTGAAATGCTCAGCACCCTATTTTCAAACGATGTACCAGGTAACTTTCAGCGATCAGAGTATGCACGAGCTCAACAAACTGGACACGCTGAGCCAAATGGATCTCTTGGAGAGCATAACACAGCTCACTCCCAGCGACTTGCACGACCTCGATGATCGACTGGGGCGCTTCTCCAGAAATGGAAAAACATTTTACCGATTGAGAGCGGGTGAATTTCGCATCTATTTCGAAGTCAAAGACGATATCCTGTTTAGTCGCGTGATTTTGGATAAAAACTCGATGGCTGATTTCATTTTTCGGACCAAATTACCTTTTAAAGAAGAACAGGCTATCGAGCAGCACCAGACATTCTGGAAATACCTCGAGAGCCTCATGAAGTAACTTTGACATGAGCGAGCCACCTGTAGATCCGAAGTACACCGATCCGGATCAAGCCAGCAAGATTTACTTTCTTCCCAACTTGATGACCGCCTTCAACCTGTTCTGTGGGTTTTTGGCTGTGATCCGGTGTATCCAGGCGAAATTTGCTGCGGAGGAGATGGGCAAATCTCCAGAAGAACTATACACCCAAGCTGTATGGTTGATTCTCGCAGCCGTTCTATTCGACATGCTCGATGGGCGACTGGCCCGGTTGGGGGGCAGAGAGTCTCTCTTCGGAAAAGAGTTCGATTCCATTGCCGACGTCGTTTCTTTCGGAATGGCTCCGGCATTGATGGTATTTTTCCTTATCCTGTCGCCCGAGCAAGAAGAGTATTTTCGGAAAATCGGTTGGTTGATTGGATTTATCTACCTACTCTGCGTCAGTGTTCGTTTAGCCCGTTTCAACGTGGTGACCCACCCCTTGATGGAGGAAAGTCAGTTCACAGCTACCAAAGACTTCATCGGACTTCCTGCTCCCGCTGCAGCCGGAATGATCTCATCGTTAGTCTTGATGATGAATAAGTTCGAAGTGAGCAATCTCGCGATCTTTTTACCGGCACTAATGATTCTCATCGCTTTCTTGATGGTGAGCTCCATCCGTTATCCAAGTTTCAAACACATCGATTGGACCACACGACTGAAGTTTACGACCTTCATCCTGATCATTGTCGTAGTCAGCGTTCTGGTGAT
>CALGUT010000142.1 GCA_937920335.1 uncultured Opitutales bacterium | reverse complement strand
GATGGCACCGAAGGCGCCATGGGTCGCGGTATGCGAATCACCGCAGGCGATCGTAGTTCCTGGCTGAGTTATTCCTTGCTCGGGTCCAACGATATGCACCACTCCCTGTTTACCTGAATCCAGGTCAAAAAACGTAACATCATACTCTGCACAATTCCGACGAAGCTCCTTTATCATGGCATCCGCCAACGCATCGGAAAACGGCTCTACCGTCTCGTTCGTCGGTACGATATGATCAACGGTCGCAAACGTGCGTTGAGGAAACTTTACGGGAAGTCCCATCTCCTTGAGCATGCCGAATGCTTGTGGGCTTGTGACCTCGTGAATGAGGTGCGTTCCAATAAACAATTGGGTCTCTCCACTGGACAATGTCCTTACAGTGTGAGCCTCCCAAACTTTCTCAAATAGACTCTTAGCCATGGGTTGAACGTCGGTTGATTTTCAAAACCGGATAGCTAAGACGAAAACGCCCGAGCAGGGCAACTTATTTTGGATGAAAGAACCTGGCTACGAATAAACCACTCTCGCTTTCGAAAAAAAGGCGGTACGACTTTGGATTTGTCTTTATTGAGAAGTCTATGGTTTAGACTAGCTCATGAACTACAGATCTTTTGGAAAAGACGGCGTGCAAATCTCAGAAGTCGGCCTCGGTTGCTGGCAAATCGGCGGAAACTGGGGGGAAGTCGAGGAATCAACTGCCCGTGAAATCCTAAAAGCTTCGCTGGATAACGGCGTCAATTTCCTCGACACAGCCGACGTCTACGGGGACGGACGTAGTGAAACGATCATTGGAGAGTATTTCGCTGGGAGAACTGACGATCTATTTATCGCCACAAAGGTAGGACGTGGTGAAGGCATATACCCTGACCTATATTCCATGGAGACAATCAGTCTACGTATTGAAAATTCCCTTCGACGCTTGAAGACCGAAGCTCTCGATCTCGTGCAAACCCATTGCATTCCTCTTAATGAAATGCAAAACGGCGAAACCTACGACTGCCTGAGAGAGTTGCAGCGGCAGGGTAAGATCATCCGGTTTGGTGCCAGCGTCGAAACAATGGAAGAAGCTAATTGGGCGATCGATCACATCCCAGACCTCTATTCGCTCCAGATCATTTTCAATATTTTCAGACAAAAGCCCGTGGCTGAACTGTTTGAAAACGCAAAATCTCACAATACTGGTATTCTCGCGCGTGTCCCCCTAGCTAGCGGGCTTCTAAGCGGCAAAATGACGACAGACTCCTCGTTCGGCGAGTCCGATCACCGCAACTTCAATCGAGATGGGCAAGCCTTCAACGTGGGGGAAACCTTCGCCGGACTACCTTACGAAACAGGAATCGAATTGGTGGAACAGTTAAGGGCTTTTAAAGAACCGACACTTCCCATGGCCCAATGGGCGCTGCGCTGGATACTGGACCACAATGCCATTTCTACGGTCATCCCTGGAGCCTCCAAGGTTTCGCAAGCTGAGGGAAACACGAAGGCCTCCAAGCTCGATTCATTATCTCCCGAAACACACTTGGCTCTGACTGATTTCTATGAGTCGAAAATCAAAGCGCATATCCGAGGCCCCTATTAAGCTGACACAGTTCCACTATGAATCGCGCAAGTTTTCGCGTAATCCAATTTCTTTTGCTTCGTGAAATAGGTACCACCTATCGGCTGGAATTCCAGCGAACACACGGGAGAACCGGTCATCATCCACAGCTGCACCGGATGCACTGCGAATGTAGATAGATTTTACCTGATCACGGAAACGTTGATAGATACCGGCATACACTTCAGGGTCTTCTTCTCCACTATCGCCGACCAGTATCACCTCACGCTTAGGGAATCGCTCCAACAAAGATGCTATCGGCATTGGTTTAGTTTGGGTACCTTCCTTGAAGAGATTCAGAAAACTTAGATCTCTGAGCCGAACAGACTTCAATGAAGCCGATGCTACCGGGAACCCAAACTCAGCAAAAAACTCCTGTAACGGTTCGTAAAGGTGCCACGGGCTGGATGAAACGAAGAATAGCCCCGCACCCTGATCGGACCATTTACCATACTGTTCAGCCATTCCCGGAATCGGCTCAAAATCGAGAAAAAACGTGTGGTCCAATAGACTGCGGGTATCACTCACGTCACTTACTTTTACCGTATCATCGATGTCACTGATGACTATCAAGCCTTCCGGTTTCCAAAGAAGCACGACTCCTTCAAAGCAACGGGAGTCGGCGTCACCCACGATCGCCCGGAAATGGACCTTTCCGTTTCGACCGTTTTCAATCAAAGATGCCGCGGCTACTCGAATGACACCTTCAAAATGACCATTCGGCTTGGACTTATCCATTACATAAGTCTTACCGCCCAACTCTATCCCGATTCGCTTTCCGCGTTCGTTGTCGGCCAGCAACAAATTTACCCGGCGATCAAAGTTACCCCGACTCTTTTCATCGACGACCAATCCATACCGTTCCAGCAAAACCCTGGCAAACGCTGCTTTTCGAACGATGCTATTTTCAGGTTCATAAATCCAACCGTGAATCGGCAGCACCCATTCATCCGTCGTCTCATCAAGATGACCGACTGTCGTAAAGAATACCACATACTCATCTGACTTAATTTTGGAAATCCGGGCCATTAATCTAGGGTTCGCCGACAGTCGGACCGTCAAAGAATCGAAACATCACATAAAACCTTAAGCGGCAAACTACTTCCCTTGCTTTTTACCCCAACTATCGCGGAGACCAACGGTACGGTTAAAAACAACCGTTTCATTTGTGGAGTCTGGATCGACAGAGAAATAGCCCTTGCGCTCAAATTGAATAGGATCCCCCACCTTGGCATTCGCAAGTTCAGGTTCTCCATAAGCGGTAACGATCTGAAGCGACTCTGGACTCAGGTTCCCAATAAAGTCGCCATCC
>CALGUT010000141.1 GCA_937920335.1 uncultured Opitutales bacterium | reverse complement strand
ACTTCGCTATTCATAGTCCCAAATCCTTTCTATTCGCCTGCGGTACATCCGCAACGGTAGCGTTTTGCGAACGCTGAAGCACTCGCATATAGGCGATGACCGCCCAACGATCTTCAACCGTAAGCTTATCCTTATAGTATCCCATAAGTCCTTTACCATTAGTAAGCGTATTGAATATCTCTCCCTCAGGCATATCGCGAAGGCGCGCATCGTGATAACTGGGCGTGGTGACCATTCCACGGAATTTGGTGACTCCATTGCCATCACCAGTTCCACCATGGCAAGCTGTGCAATAAATGGCATATTTCTGAGCACCGTGTTCAACGAACTCTTGTGTTACGGGCATCGGAAACCCTTTCGCCCAATTCTCACCGTCTTTTCCAAAGTGCAGAAAATCGTCATCCTTCAAGAATCCACGAGCAACCGTTCCCGTTACTGGTAAACGATCCGTGCGACCATCCGCGAAGAATTCACTACTACTCTGGGGTTTATATTTGGACTGGCGGTCCATGTCCGGAAAAATTTCCAGAGGCGGTTTAGTAAACGTTGTGCCACGAAATCCGAGAATGGAAACGACCGCGGCGACAACTAAAGCAAATGCAAACAGGAAGTATCTCATGATCAGTCCTCGAGCTCCTGAATGTTAGTGCCACCTATCTCCTGAAGGAAAGCACGGGTTTTTTCCGAATCGTATAACGGATCAGTAGCTTCTATTGTAATTCTAAGTGTATCATCTGTCACCCCAGCAAAATCCTTAGCCTTCATGGCGGAGTGGTAGTGTCGGGGCAATCCGTTCAAAATAAACATGCCTACGATCGTGGACAGAGCCGCCAACAGAATCGTTAGCTCATACATGACCGGAAATGGAAATACCGGACTGAAGAGTGGCTTACCACCCACAATCAATGGGTAATCAAAATAGTTCATGTACCAAACGATCGACAGCCCAATAATAAACCCGGTAACCCCACCGATGAACGTGAAGAACGGGACTTTGGATCGCTTCAATCCCATCGCATCGTCTAAGCCGTGAACCGGGAAAGGTGTGAGAACATCCCAAGCCTTAAAGCCTTCATCACGGCATTTTTCAGCCGCCTTCATCAGGACCGAGGGATTTTCAAAATCGGCTGCGAGGCCGTATGTATTATTTTCCGCCATACTAAATTTCCTCCGATTAGTGGTGTCCTCCTTCGTAGTGATGCGGATCCGCTTGGGGCGTCACAGCCTTCACCTCGGCAATGGCTATGAGCGGCAAGAAGCGCAGGAAGAGAAGGAACAACGTTGAGAAAACGCCAAACGTTCCGAAGAAAGTGAAAATATCGACCAAGGTCGGTGAATAGTAACCCCAACTCGACGGTAAAAAGTCGCGCGCCAATGAGGTAACTGTGATCACGAAACGCTCGAACCACATACCCACGTTCACGAAGATCGAAATAATCCAAACTACGTGAGGACGCTCACGAATCCATTTGAACCAAAAGAGCTGGGGACAAATTACATTGCATGAAAACATGGTTATGTAAGCCCAGGCATAGATTCCGAACGCACGGTTAATGAAAGCAAAAATTTCAAACGGATTCGCACCGTAGGCGGCGATGAAGAACTCCATCGAATAGGCATAGCCCACGATCGTTCCAGTCGCCAAAGTGATCTTACACATGCAGTCGATATGATGCTGGGTGATCAAATCGTGAAGTCCGTAGATTGCTCTTAACGGAAGCATCAGGGTCAGAACCATTCCGAAACCGGAGAAAATAGCACCGGCCACAAAGTAAGGAGGGAAGATGGTCGTATGCCAGCCGGGGATCAATGAAACCGCGAAGTCGAAGGATACGATCGTATGCACCGAAAGTACGAGTGGCGTAGAAAGTCCCGCCAACAGCAGATAGGCCATTTCGTAGTTGCTCCAGTGGCGATTGGAACCGCGCCAGCCCATAGCAAAAATACCATAGGCAACTTTACGGAACTTGGATTTAGCACGATCTCGCAAGGTCGCAAGATCAGGAATCAGGCCGACATACCAGAAGGCAACTGAAACAGTCGCATACGTGGATACCGCGAATACGTCCCAGAGAAGCGGACTTCTAAAGTTAGGCCATATCGCATTTGAATTTGGAAGTGGAAACAACCACCACGCAAACCACACTCGACCGACGTGGAATACCGGAAAGATACCCGCACAAGCCACCGCGAAAATAGTCATCGCTTCTGCAGCCCGGTTGATCGTCGTCCGCCACGGTTGCTTGAGCAGACAGAGAATCGCCGAAATCAACGTACCTGCGTGGCCGATACCAATCCAGAATACGAAGTTAACAATCGCCCAACCCCAGTTGATTGGATTGGCCAAGCCCCAGACCCCTACCCCGGTCGAAACCAGGTAGGTGAGCCCCATGAGGGTAAAAGATGCTAGAAAGAGAGCACAACCGAACGCGACCCACCACCATGTCGGTGTCTTGTCTTCGACAATACCACATACCTTCTGGGTAATCCAACTGAAGCTGCGATCGTTATCGACCAGCTTCGGGCGGGGCATGTGCGCGGGTTTTACTTCGGCAAGCACTTCGGGAGAAGCCTGTGCTTTTCCATCTAAAGAGAATTGATCAGAAAATGCCATAATCTCGAAACGCTATAAATTAATGACCGTTGTGCCCGCTATCCTCAGTAGCGTGTGCAGCATCTGCATGTGAATCTCCGTGTCCTTCTGCATGTCCGCTCGCAGCATTGTATTCCATGTGGCTGAGTGGATTGTCATAGTAGTCAGGCATCAGAGGATTTGGATTACGCAGCTTAGCCAGGTAAGTCGTGCGAGGACGGGTGTTGAGGTAAGCCAGAACTCCGTAGTCACGGTTCGAGGCCTTCAACTTAGAAACTTCTGATTCTGGATCCAGGATATCGCCAAAGACAATCGCCTCAGCTGGGCAGACCTGCTGACAGGCCGTTTTGATCGTTCCGTCAGGAACTTTAATATCCCCTGAGTCTCTTGCTGCGACCTTTCGATCGATCTTGGCTTCTTGAATTCGTTGCGTGCAGTAGGTACATTTTTCCATGACACCCCGCATACGGACCGAAACATCGGGGTTCTTGGACATCTTTTTCAATTCGTCCATTCCCTTAGGTCCGAGTGGTCCTTCATAATCCTTACCCATCTCGCGATCATTCCAATCGAAGAAATTAAAGCGACGGACCTTATACGGACAATTGTTGGCACAGTAACGGGTTCCAACACAGCGGTTGTAAGCCATTACATTTAAACCTTCCTCATCGTGAACCGTCGCGTTCACGGGACAAACCGATTCACATGGTGCTGTCTCACAATGCTGACAGGTCATCGGCTGGAGTGAAACCTGCGGATTGGTGGGAATATCGTTCGGATGCTGGTCGGGGCCGGCTGAGTAGTAGCGGTCCAAACGTATCCAATGCATCTCACGTCCTCGCTTCACTTGTTCGCGACCTACGACTGGGATGTTGTTCTCAGACTGACACGCAATCACACAAGCGTTACAGCCGGTGCACGTGTTGAGGTCAATGGACATGCCCCATTGGTGGGCTCCGGTAAACTCAGGTGTTACATATGCGGAATTTCCGCGGTTTTTCTCACCATTTATGACCAGCTCCTGTAAAGGAACCGTGTCACGGCGGTTACCGCCATTTTCGTCGAGACCTAACACTGGAGGAGAGTGAGACTCCATCCCCATGTGATCTACAAAATCCGGGTGTTTGTTATAAAAATCTAGATTCGCTTCACGGATGATCGCGCGACCTTCCATTGACCAGTGCTCTTGAGTATCAGCCAGTTCCTGAATACCTCCTACCGCTTTAGCGGTTGCACCTGACACAGAAGACATTCCGGTCGACGTGCGCAGAGCGTATGCGTTGATGCCGCTACCCTCACCAACATTTCCCGTTACTGTCCGGCCGTATCCCAAAGAAACGACGATGGTATTATCTGGTAATCCAGGTTGAACATGCGCCGGGCCCGTCAACGTTCTGCCGTCCACGGTAACTTCGATCAAGTGACCTTGTTGCTTACCCCGTTTGTGCGCATTCGGATTCTTGCGAACAACCGAAACCATCGTATCGCCAGCAACAACGCCCAGTGATTCGCCAAGCTTTGGGCTTACCAAGAATGCATTGTCCCAAGCTAGTTTGGTCACTGGATCGGGACATTCTTGCAGCCAACCATTGTTGTTAAAACGTCCATCATCCAAGCTAGGATCCGGAATAAATCGGACCTCAAGGCTAGACGGAGAGGTTTTCGCAAGAGCCATCTTGTCCTGCTCTTCTCCGAGTAAATCCGCGATAGCTCCTTGTTTGACGCTTATAGAAACCGTTTTACTGGCAGTGCCTGCCCACACGCCATCATGAAGGAATTTTTCAAATGCTTTCGAATCTGCACCGAGATCCTCGGTCACTGCATTGAACACAATGCTGTAGGCTTCGTTGGAAGCCCCGTTAATGACCGTGTCCAAAACTTCACTTTCAGAGAGCCCCTGAAACAGTGGAAGAATCATTGGCTGAATTGCCAACACCGTGCCGTCATAAGCGATGGCATCTCCCCAACTTTCGAGGAAGTGTGCCGCATTGATGTGGCAGTCAGACTTTTCTGACGTTTCATCAAAATACTCACCTAAACGAACCACCTCACCTACTTTATCCTGCAGATCGGCCCAATTCAGGTCAACCGGTGCATTATAGACCGGATTACCACCAAGAACAAACAAGGTGTTTACAGCTCCTTCATCGATTGAAGCCGCTAGGTCAAAAATG
>CALGUT010000140.1 GCA_937920335.1 uncultured Opitutales bacterium | reverse complement strand
CGTCCGGTTCCGGCTTCAACCTTACCAGGCGAAGAGGCCTGGCCGACACAGCCCTTTCCATCTAAGCCTCCGGCACTGATCCGTCAGGGTATCTCCGAGGAAGATTTGTCGGATGTAACCCCGGAAATTGAGGCCTATGTGAGAGAGGTCTTTAAGAACTACAAGGGGACTGAAATGTATACTCCGTTTGGAATTGAGCCACAGGTGATGCTCCCGGGTATGAGCGGCGGCATGGAATGGCACGGAGGTTCGTTTGACCCACGAGACCAGACACTCTATGTAAATGTGAATGAGATGCCCAATCTCATCGATATGATTTCAGTAACAACACTGGTTGATGATACGGGGCTGACACCACCACAAAAAGGTCGATTGCTTTACCAGGCGAATTGTCTGGCTTGTCACGGTGTAGACCTACAGGGAGCGCCGCCGGTCATTCCCTCGCTTCAGGATCTTTCTGAAAAGTCGGATAAGGAAATTATCACTTCAATTCGGTTGGGCAAAGGTACCATGCCTCCGTTTAGGAATTTGCCAGGTGAAGATATTGATTCTCTCGTATCATTCTTGAGGGCTCCCAATACGGCTGTGGCGGAAATCGGCGATCGGCCAACGAAGACCGTGTATCTGATGAATGGTTACAATCGGTTTTTCGATCAGTATGATCATCCGGCAATTAAGCCTCCTTGGGGCAGCCTGGCGGCAGTCGACCTTAATCGGGGTGAGATTAAATGGAAAGTGCCTCTCGGGGAATACCCCGACTTGGTGGAGAAGGGTATTCGGAATACGGGGACGCTTAACTGGGGAGGTGCGGTTGCCACAGCTGGTGGAGTCCTTTTTATTGGAGCCACAGCCGACGAGAAAATGAGGGCATTCGACATGGATACGGGTGAGGTGCTCTGGGAGCACAAAATGCCCTATGCTGGCAATGCGACGCCAGCGGTTTTCGAACTGAATGGTCGGCAGTTTATCGTGATCTGCGCAGGGGGTGGTCCTAAGACCCCAGTAAAATCGGGGGATGCGGTGATTGCGTTCGCCCTTCCTGAATCGAAGTAATGGTGAGTTGAATGCAAGAATAAGAATGGAGCCGAATATAGATGCCTGAAGAAAAATCAGAAACGACAGAATGTTATCATACCGCTTTTAGTAGCTGGGTTGGTGCCACTCCTCCTGATGGTTACTTTCAATCAAGTCAGGATGATGCGTGTGCTTCGTGTTATGAAAAGAACGGCTTTCTCGTCTTAGAGGATGCGTTTGATGCTAATTCTGTAGCTGCTCTTCAGACTGAAGCTACTCGTTTATGTCGAATGGAAGGAGCTGAATTGAGTGGTGCAGGGCAAAACTATTCTAAGCTGTCTGAGGAAGCGTTGCTTGCCCAGTTCTTGTGTATCCATTTCCCACATAAAATTTCTGCTCTAATAAAAGATCAGCTTACGAATCCTTGTGTTGTCGATATTTTGACTCGTATTATCGGTCCTAATGTTAAATGCATGCAATCCATGCTTTTTATTAAGGCTGCAGGTAAACCCGGGCAAGCATGGCATCAGGATGAACTGTTTATTCCAACCAGAGATCGCTCTCTGGTTGGTGCGTGGATAGCCCTTGATGATGCAACAGTCGAAAATGGCTGTCTCTGGGTAATTCCGGGATCCCACAAACCAGGTATCTTATGGCCGAATCGAGATCATGGGAATTTTGAGCAGTTTGATTGTGCGAAGGAGTCGTTCTCGTTTCCGTATTCGGAGACCGATGAAATTCCAGTTGAAGTAAAAGCAGGGAGTGTTGTTTTCTTCAATGGTTACCTCCTGCATCGTTCGTTGCCCAACCGAGCTCCCGAAGGTTTCCGACGTTCATTGGTTAATCATTATATGAGTGCTGAATCAACGTTACCGTGGCTCAAGAACGACGGTTATGAAGGTAACTGGTTAGCCCAACAAGACTTTCGCGACATCATACTCGTTGCCGGTGAAGATCCTTACGCCTGGAAGGGCGTTGAAGATCGTTCCAGAGCCCACTGCCGTAAAAGTGGCGAGGGAGGTTGCGGTGATGCGAGCCAAAACCTGAAGTCCACGCAAAAACCGTAAGTAACTTTTCTATTCTTCGCTTTAAAATTCCAAAACGGCGTCAATGACGTGGAGGACACCGTTCGTGAATGTCAGGTCGCCTTCTATTACATTCGCATTGTTTACGGTTATACTTCCGTCGTTTAACTGAATGTCTATTTCGGTATCCATCAGAGATGTGACGGTGGTCGTTTCGTCTTCCACCAGCATTTTTGAGAGTATGCCTCCACCTACCACATGTTTTAGGAGTATTCCTGTAAGCGTCGTTAAGTCGTCCTCTTTGTCGCCGTCGTCTGCCAGTAATTCCGCTAAATCGGCTTGCGTGTAGGTCCCTAGAAACGCTTGATCGGTAGGAGCAAATTTGGTGAATGGACCAGGGCCGTTTAAGACTGCGGTTAGATTGGTCGCCTCTAATGCAGCGTTTAGTATTGTAAATTCTTGTACGATATTGCCTTCAGAAGAACCGGCTGCAATAGATTCTCCAATAGCCTTCGGTTCGGTTCCGTAGACTTCAATCAGCGCGATACCAGCACCTTGTTCTGAATTCGCATTCAGCGTGTAAGTCCCAGGTTGTAAGTCTATGAATAACGCCGATTCATTATCAAATTCCGGAGCAATACCCGTCATTGCTATTCGATACCGCTGACCATTTTCCTTCCAGTTGTCGTTCCCCCCAATTAGAGTCTCGGTGAGTGATCCACCTGGGGTTGTTTCGTACACTTCAAATGAGGTATCTTTGAGGGAAGTCTGTACGCCAAAACGAGTTAGGCTGTCTG
>CALGUT010000139.1 GCA_937920335.1 uncultured Opitutales bacterium | reverse complement strand
GGTTAGCATGGCCTACGCTCCCGAATCAGGCTCGGATGAGACTCGTGAACTGATCAAGAAACGCATTCACAAGGATAAGCTGCTGAAAAGCATGGAAGCCGCTGTTAAGCATGACCTGCACGTCAGCTGTTTCTTCGTATTGGGATTCCCACACGATACCGCTCAGCACTTCAAAGACTCGCTATCCTTTGTAAGAACTTTGGCAGAAACCGGCGCGGAGGACATTGCAATCGGTTTCTACATGGCGTTACCAGGCACCGAGCTATTTCGGCGGCTCTATAATCAGGATCGGATTAAATTCGATCGCGACTACTTCCGCCATATTCTGGACAGCCAAACGATGGCCCCGTCGAACCTCTACATGGACGTGGGTAGCCGAAAGATGTTGAGCTACTGGAAACTCAGAATCTACTTCGAGTTCTACGGTGCAAAGTCTCATAAAAATACGTTCCTCGGAGTGATTATAAGTACCTGCAGCGCCATTCCCGGAATGTTTAAGAAAGTCCATGTTTCACGAATGGAAACCGCTTTCCGCAACTTTCTCACTAACTGCTACCGCATGTTCAAGGCTCAGTTCCGTCCTCGATGGATGCCATTGAAAGAAGAACTTGAGATGTTTGAGCCATGGGCTGAGCTGTATGCATCAACTATGGATAAGAAGGCGGCGGGTGCACCCGAATTAAAAGAAGCCGGCAAGATTAACTTCATGAAAACGCTCAGAAGCGAACATAGCCAGCGGGTTGAGTATCCAACGAAAGCTGCCGCGAAGGCGACTGCAGAACTCTAGTCCGATTGCCTTCATAACCATTTCATGAAGAGCCCCAAAGACATCCAGATCATCGGGACTGAAATCGCGATTCTCTGGCAAGATGGCACTGAGGATTATTTTCCGATGGCCTTTCTCAGGGAATTTTCACCCAGCGCAGAAAACATGGGTGAGGTCGATATTCTCGGAAACGTCCATGGAGGAACCCCCGGGGTAAAGTATCCGAACGTCTCCGTTACCGGTTGGGAATTCATGGGCAACTACGCCTTACGATTCGAGTTCGATGATGGACACGCTACCGGACTATTCTCCTACGACTATCTGGAAGCGTTACGTGAACGCATTAAGATCTGGACGGCGTAAGCCTAATAAACACCTCGGTTGCTGCTTTCCATAAAATCCAGGAACAGCTTCGCTCGTGGATGACTCGCATAGTCCGACGCCAAAGCAATCTCCATTGCCTGTCTTCGATTCAGACCCTCACGATAGAAAGTCTTATAGAGAAACTTCACGACGCTTAGGTCCTCCTTCGTGAACCCATGCCTCTCAAGCCCTACTTTATTGAAAAACTTTACCTCAGGGTCTCGGCCATCAATCAGCATATAGGGTGGTACGTCTTTGACGGTTTTGGACATACCTCCCACAAAACAATAATCACCGAACCGACAAAACTGGTGGCCCGCTGCTCCCCAGGAAATAATAACATGATTTCCAACAATGCAGTGTCCTGCTAACGCATTTTGACCACTCATGATCAAATAGTCTCCGATGATGCAATCGTGAGCCACATGCGCGTAGGCCAGAAACACATTATGATTACCAATCTGAGTGAAAGTACCGTCCTTGGTCCCCCCATGAATTGAGGTAAACTCCCGGAATGTATTTTGGTTTCCCACTTTCAGCCCGGGTTTACCGCCATCGTATTTCAGATCCTGTGTTTTGGTGCCGATACATGCGTAGGGAAACACCTCGTTCTCTTCTCCGAGAAAGGTATACCCTTCAACCGTTGCATGGTGATGAATCACTGAGCCTTTCCCAATCGTAACATCTGCTCCCACAAAAGCGAATGCCCCTACGTCGGCACTCTCGTCGATTTGAGCACCAGGCTCAACGATAGCAGTCGAATGAATACTCATAATGCCTAACCTATGATTCCTCCTCGTCGACCAGCGCAAACATCATATCCATCGAGGACACAACGGTTCCGTTCACTTTACAGGTAGCCGAAGCGGTTCCAATTTTGTTGCCTCTTAATTTTATGATCTTGGCTTCGATAACCAACTGATCACCCGGTACCACGATTTTACGCAGCTTCACTTTATCAGCGTTGATAAACAAGGGGACCTTACTCACTCCACC
>CALGUT010000138.1 GCA_937920335.1 uncultured Opitutales bacterium | reverse complement strand
CACCATAATGAACAAGGTTCGGACACAGCGTGGTATCACCAGTCAGAAGCATTGAATGCCCTGCATAATCCACTCTGTAACCGAAAGCCGGGTTTCCGTCATCGTGTTCAACGGCAAATGCCGTGATTTTCAACCCCTGCAAGTCCAAGATCGGTCCGTCGCGTTCGAATTCAGTAACCTGAATTTTCAGGTGATCCCGATCATTGAAACTGTTCGCCCGGTGTTTGATGTCGAACTGGTACATGGAATACATGCCTTCTATCATGTCCTTAGTACCGGGCGGCCCCCAAACCTCAAGCGGTTCAGTTCGCCCCAACAAGAACCAACCGGTCATCCATAGTGTCGCCAGTCCTTCAATGTGATCGTTGTGCAAGTGAGTCAGAACAATCGTTGTCACATCTCGTGGATCGACGCCTGCTTCATACAGATTTTGCATCAAATTACGACCGGCGTCAAAAAGCACAGTCTCATCCCCTGCACTTACTAATGTCGCGATACCTGACCTTTCAGCACTCACTTCCGGCCCACCAGTTCCGATAAAAGTAACTATTAGGGTCTCATTCGAACTCACAGCAATCAATGGCACTGAGACCCCTGCCAAAATTACGAACAAGACTGGAAGCCTCCTCAACAGCTCCAATACCTTAAATGGTCTTCGCCACTCAGTTGCCCAATGACTTAACATACGCCACCAATTGATCCAACTGTTCTTCCTGAATAACCGTTGCATAGGGAGGCATCGCTGGAGCAAAACCTTTCACTACCTTTGCAGTGGAGTTCATGATGGAATCCCGAACATAGGCTTCATCAGCGATGAGCTTCGACCCGTCGACGAACTCACGCTCGCTGCCAATCAGCCCATGTAAGCTAGGCGCTATCGTTCCTGTCTGAGGAAGGTGGCAGGCTTGGCACCCTAACGAGCTAAACACTTGCTTACCGGCTTCTGCCTCAGGACTGAGTTGAACAACCTCAACAGGATCACCAAACATCGGAGGAACAGTCATAAGTCCATAAACAACTGTAGTCCCTGCTATAAAGGTTGCATAGATGATCTCCTTCCACCGCGGAATCGTGCGGTAGCTATTCATCATGTGTTTTATAATGATGAGACCAATGATCACCACAGCAGCGATTGAAATATTCCGTTCACTGCCATACGTCGAAGGGAAGTGTGCACTAAGCATCAAAAAAATAACTGGAAATGTGATGTAATGATTGTGCCACGATCTTATCTTCGCCTGCTTTCCGGCCGATAGATCATGCGGCTTCCCATCGCGAAGCGCTGCCATCATCTTATCCTGGTTCACCATGATATGAAAACGAACATTCGCACTCATCCAAGTTCCCATCATGGCACCCATTTGTAGATAAACCGCTCGCCCGTTGAAAACCGTTTCCAACCAGGATGCGTAAAGCAAAATAGCCCCAAATGTGATCGCGAGTCCCAACCAAGCTTTATTTCCGACCGGACTCCTCCATAGCAAATCATAGAGAAACCAACCAGCAATCAAAGACCCCAGACTGATGACCAATCCCATGTAAGCCGGCAAATCGGTTTTCGATGGATCGAGTAGCAAGGTCCCACCTCTCGTGTAGAACACAGATACCAGAAGTATGAAGCCACTGATCCAGGTTGTATACGACTGCCATTTAAAAATATGAAGCCGATGTGGAATCTCGTCGGGTTTGATCATTCGCTTCTGCAAATAGAAGATTCCACCCCCATGGAGCATATTCATATAGCCCAGCGATTCGTCATTCTCCTTATCCTCGAGAAGATTGATCTCCATCCACGTAAATAGGAGAGAATTCCCTATCCACATAATCGCTGCTACGATGTGTATAAATCGAAAGACGATATTAAAAAATTCAATCAGACCAGCATCCATAAAATTTCAGAAAGGCGTTTATTTGGTGAGGGTAGGTTTATTGGCTCAGAGCAGAATCCGTTACTTTAACCGAATTAGAGTCATAGAGTGAAAGCAGAACCCGTTCGGGAGTCATGGGAGAAATGATTTCATCCGGAGTGGTCATCCTAAAGGCATCGATCGCCCGCTGAATCGCAAAGAATGCGGCAATTCCATACATGAACGGTGGTTCTCCCACCGCTTTGCTTCCTAAGGGCCCGCCCGGGTTGTCAGCATTCTCAAGAAATTTAACCTCCATATCATCAGGAAGAAAATCACCGTCAGGAGCTTTGTAGGTCGATAACGCATGGGAGAGCAAATGCCCTTCCTCATTGAAAGCCAATTCTTCAAGAGTCACCCATCCGATTCCCTGAGCCATCCCTCCTTCGACCTGTCCCAGATCAACCGAACGGATAATCCCTCTACCAAGGTCATGAACCACCTTTGCCGAATCGATCGTATAGGTTCCACGTAAGCAATCGACAGTCGTTTCTATGACGCAGGTGCCGTAGGTGTAATAGTGGAATGGATTATTGAAGTCCTTGGTAAAATCATAATGAAGTCCCGGTGGCGTATAGAAGCCATGGGCCATCAACTGGACTCGGGCAAAATAGGTTTTCAGAACCAGTTGGTCCCAATCCATCTCAGTCGCCTCCCCCTTCAGGTAAACTAATCCATCTTTGATCGTAATATCATCGGGTTCGCCTCCGATTTCTTGAGAGGCGATATCTTTCAATCCGATAAGAATCTCTTCGCAAGCAAGTATGGTCGCATTACCATTCAAATCAGATGTAGCA
>CALGUT010000137.1 GCA_937920335.1 uncultured Opitutales bacterium | reverse complement strand
CACCTGCTTTGGCTTGGCTGAACAAATGGAAGCTGGATACAAAATCATTCTTTTCAACCGCGGACTCGCAACCGATACACCTGAAAGACAAAGAAAAGAAAAGAGTGGCGTTACCTGCTGAACTACTCGCAGTCACTGAGAAAATGAGTGCCAATGTCCAGAAATTAAACCGGCGGTTGAAGAATACTTTCGTTGATCTGCTGCTAACAGATGATGAACTTTACGAAGTTGAGGAGGATTTAAGTAGCTCAAGAGATGATGAAGAGTATCGCCCAGCGAGGGTTAACTTTGAGCAGAAGTTTCTTCATCGTGTTTTTAACAATGGGGCTTTGGATCAAGGTGGACGTTTCTATGGAGGTTGGTGGCAAACGATTCCTAAAGAAAAGCGCCTCTATTTATCAATAAACAACAACTTTGTTGAAGAACTGGACTATTCCGGTATGCATGTGGATTTGTTGTATGCGCGACAACGGGCCACATGTCCGCTGGAAGACCCATATGTATTCGGGTTGCTGACAGCTGAATACCGAGATCAGACCAAGATCATTTTTAACCGGCTACTAAACGCTAAAAACCGAAGTCGTTTTATTCAGGCGCTTGAAAAAGATCACGATGAAGGAACCTTAAAGCTGCCCAGAGGCATACTCGATTTTGATAACTACATTCAATTAATAGAGCAGACGCATCATCTAATAGCAGGATCCTTCTTAACCGGCGCTAGCGTGAAGCTCCAGTTTATGGATTCTGAAATAGCTGAAAGCATTATGTTGAGGATGCTTGATGAGCATTCAGCAGTCTGCCTTCCAATTCATGACTCCTTTGTAGTTGAAGCTGGGAAAGTGCAGTGTTTAAAACAAATAATGGAAGAGACATTTTTGGAGTTTGTTGGAAGACAGCCTCAGATTAAGGCTGTGTCCAGATCGTTAACAGCTGTACAAAGACAAAACCGAATTGATTTAATTGAGGAGATCTTTGATGAAAGTCAGGGATATACCCAACGGTTTCACGAGTTCTGTCGCTACTACAACCAAAAATACTTAATACGAGGTGGAGATCCTTTTGGGGATAAACCGCTTAGTAAGCTCTGGGCAGCGGTTACCTAGTTAGCGGCTGTATTAATAATGGTTGTAGGAGGTCTTTGTCTCTCGTTAATGCTGTATTACATCAGTGGAGGGGGTTATCTGTTGAACAGGTTATCAAGTAAATACTAATAAATAATGACCTTTTCTATAGGTTCAGGCTGTTGGAAGGGTACTAGTAACGTTAAGGCGAAATTTTCAGCAACCCCTGTTTCTGATGCTGCGATCATCTTTCGACCTCTTATTTAGAACTCGTAGAGGCGATGCCACTAGGCGCAATCTGAGGGCTTCTGAGGCAGGTAAGACAGCAACACCCCGTCTTCGTATTATGTGAGGCTGTGGCCTCATGAAGACTCTTATTTTTAAGCAACTGACCCGTAAAACAGACCTTTTCCTATTTTTTAATGAGGATGGGTAAAAGCCGTCGCGCACGCGCCCTTTTTGATCGGTATAGGCATCCAGCTTCAGGCCTTCATTTTTGTCCACCCCAATTGATCAGTTTCGGAAAATTCCTAGACTTTTCAGAGTAGTAAACCGCTTTACCAGCGGTAGATGGTGGGCCCACCAAGAGACTGATGCCGGGGCTATTCATATCGGCTAATACAAACAGCTTCGGCTCGAGTCATATCTCCCACAGAGCGAATAAATTCGTATCATTTCTTCTATCCCAATGAATGGCAGTTCATCGATTGATCCACTGGCTTCTAAAATCACAAAATCATTTGGTGCTTGCGCTTCGCCGTTAGATCCAGTTGCCCAATAGATAAATTCTGGGCGATTTTGAATCCCTAAATTTCGAATTGTGAAGCCGAAACCACCTTCAAGCGACATTGAGAAATCGATGGTTGGAAAGGCATACTGTAAGTTTATTCTGCGCATTGTCCCTGCGTCGTTGATAAACGTTGTCCCCTTATCAGCACCACCAGCAAGTCCAGTCAAATCAAGATGGCCATCGCCATTCAAATCGGAAAACTTGAGGCCGGGGGTGTTGTAAAGCACGTCACCCTCTACAAACGACTGACTACGCAAGACTAATTTGCCATTTTCGATTAAAAACGATTGAACTGGCTGGAATTGGCCATCAAGAGTGCGTTCCTTCTCTGTCTCGCTCAAGGCTGCAAATAGTTGCCCACCACCGGATCCAGAATCTTTATAGATTAGTTCAGCGCTCACTGGCGCGCCAAAATAATCGCCTAAAGTAATTCCTCCATCGGACTCCTGAACTACCACAAGTATGGGCTCATCATCTTCTGACAGTTTTATATATTCGTAGCCATACCAATTGGGACTAAAGGTTGGGATTTTTTGAATTATAGCTCCATAGCGAGTGTAAACTTCCTCACCCTCCTGAAATTGGTAACTGAATACTTCGCTCTCTGCCGGTTGGTATACATCACTTAGCTCAAATCCGACCTCGGGCACCCATTTCCATAATGTAAAGCCGTAACGAAGATTGACAGATGATGCGACATTATCTGCTTGAGAGAACTCTGTGGCGGTGGGGTCTAGAATGTATCCATATGGGACAAGGGGGCTGACGAAATAACTTTGCCCCTCATGAGAAAATGCTTTTATGTAAGGATCAACCACACTCACATAGGCCCAGTTTTTTACTGAGGTTTCATACTCCTCAGTTACATCGATAAAGGCGCGCCCGTCCAACCTTGCTGCTCTACCTTTTCCATAATTCACGGAGATAACGTCGATCGACCCTTGTTTATTGGGTAGCACATACATAGCTTGGGTGTTCGTTTCGCCCCAAGGCAAAGTAACGACCTGATAAGAGCCGTCGGTATCACTCAGGAGAACAGATTGAATAGCTTTTCGCGTGCAGTCCCATTCGAAATCTCCTTCTTTTTGGGGACCACAATAAGTCTCAAGAAGAGCACGGTCTTCCTCAACCG
>CALGUT010000136.1 GCA_937920335.1 uncultured Opitutales bacterium | reverse complement strand
GATAGGACTGGATGGCGGCTTTCCAGCGCCCGTTTTCCTGAAATTTACGATAGTCGTTTTCCGCTCCTGCCATACGAATACCCCGAGCCGGAATGTCATCGAGATCGTTTTCCAAAAATGGAGGCAGTTGAATATCCTCCAGCGGAAAGGCGTCATAGTACTTCTGAGGTGGCGCAAATGGCAGGTGAGGCTTGTGTAACCCGGCCGCTACGAAGACCGGCTGGTCACGTATCGTGTTCATTTGCTCGATACACCAGTTCACCGTATGCCAGTCGCTGATATCCTCATCCTTGATACTCATCTCGAGCGGCAGATGATATCCCTGGTCTTTCGGGACCCCACCATGGTCCTCCAACTGAGAATCGTCCATAATCTCCGTCCACTCAGATTCAAAAAATTCATCTGAATGAAAGATCTTACCCGCACCCACGGTATGGTATCCCGCTTCCTTGAATCGCATAGGGAGGTTCTGTCCCTCCGGGATAATCTGCAGCCATTCATCCCCATTGGTATAGCAACCCGTCGTCCAGGGGCGCTGCCCACTCATCAAGGCCGCCCGTGATGGTTCACAGGCAGGAACCGCACAGTAAGCACGCTCAAAGCTGATACCACGAGCAGCCAGACGATCAATATTCGGCGTCATTGCCTGAGGATGGCCACCCAGATGGGTCACCCAGGAGTTCAGGTCGTCCACCGCGATAAACAAGACATTGGGGCGTTCATTCCCACACAAAAACGTCGCAGTTAATACTTGAAGCAGAAGCACTAATATTAGGGGTAGTTTCATAAGCCGATGGTCTTAAACTTGATCCATTTCGATATCTCGATCTCTCAGAACAAACTGAGGTTTAGGTAGTCCGATAGCGTTCGTGATTTTCAAATGCATTTCAAGACACAAACTGGGTTGACATGGGTTCTTCAATTCCAACTATGACCCCCTCCATTTAAATATGGTGGTTATAGCTCAGTTGGTTAGAGCACCGGATTGTGATTCCGGGGGTCGCCGGTTCAAATCCGGTTAGCCACCCCACTTTCTTAAAAGCGCCTGATTCGTCAGGCGCTTTTTTTGTACTACTATCGGCGCCAACTTGACCACCAACCCCTCATCAGACAAAAACAGGTATGATACCTCGTCTAGTACTGATCGCCGTCCTGTTCCTTTCTCACACTGTCACTCTCAATGCTGAAGATCCGCTAAAGGTTTATTGGGTTGATGTCGAAGGCGGAGCGGCGACGCTGATCTTAACTCCAGCCGGCGAATCTATTCTCATCGATACCGGCAAACCGGGAGATCGGGATCCCGCCAGAATCAATAAACTCGCCCGTGAAGAAGCAAACGTCTCAAAAATCGACCATTTGATCATCACCCACTTTGACGGCGATCATTTCGGTGGGGCCGCCGATCTTTCGAAACTGATTCCGATAGGAACGCTATATGATCATGGCGTACGCCCTCAAGACCGCGAACGCGTGGGCGAACAGTACCTCAGTTTCGAAAGTGATGCTCGTTTGGTTCTCACTCCCGGGGATGAGCTACCTTTAAAGCAAGCTCAAGATGGCCCAGCCTTAACCGCCAAGGTGCTCGGAGTACTGCAACGAACCATCGAACCTGATGACTCACACTCAGCGAATCCTCTACCTGCATCTGGCTATGCACGAAAAGACCCCGACCTCTCGCATAACGCCAATTCAATTGTACTCTTGTTCGAATACGGGGATTGGCAGTTCCTTGACGCAGCTGACCTAACCTGGAATCTGGAAGAAAAGCTCGTCTCACCCTTCAACCTGGTTGGCGAAGTCGATGTGTATCAGGTCAACCACCACGGTCTTGATCGCTCCAATAATACTCACTTAATTCATAGCATTCGACCTACTGTAGCCGTCATGAACAACGCCCACCGCAAAGGCACCGGCTCGGAAACCGTCGCTAGCCTACGTAGCTCCCCCGGCCTTGAAGCGATCTACCAGGTCCACAAATGCACTCGTGACGGCGAAGAGCACCTCAACACAGACGAGGAAAAAATCGCCAATCTGAAATCCGATGAAGATTGCGAAGGGAATCACCTGTTTATTTCTGTGGTGGAAGGTGGAAGCAGCTACTCAGTGACTGTACCTAGAACGGGTCACGTTGGTACCTTTCAGACGAAGTAATCCCTACAAATCATCACCAAGCACCAGCCTCAACGATTCTGAAATAGAGACCAGGTGGTTTTCGGCGAGCTGATGTTGGGCGAACGCTTGGGATACAAGATCGTTCATACGCTCTCCATGCTTTATCTTCGCAACCAGCAGCAAACGGTTTATCCTTTCACTGATTCTGCCAAGTGCTGGACGAAGCTCGTTCACCAAATCGGGGGGATCGCTCATGGCCACCGCCCCTTCCAGCGTTTTGTATTGAATGGCTTTGGCGGCTTCGATCTGGGCCTTGAAAAAGCCTCTGACTGCAGCAATATCCAACGGCTCCCTACCCTGACTACGAGCCGCCTCCGTCACTCCCTGCACCGCTGCTTCCAAAACTTGTGCTTCCTGGGCTAAATCCTCTACCGGTTTCCCCAGGATACGTTTGCTTTCGGCAACGGCTATCATCAACGACAAGCGTTCATCCATGGCCGCTAGCAGCGCTGCCAGTGGGAGGGCAGTTTCATCATCGTTTCCTTGAGGGAGAAACGCTTTCCTGAGTTTCCCGAGGTTTCCATTGGACTCCTGTTCCAAGAGCCACTCATCCAGTTGTTCAGCCAACTCCGATTTGTCCGGATGGACCAGCCAGGCCTTACGATCCTGAGTAAACGGCGCCAAGGCTTTCGCTCCCGGTAAACGCTGCAACCAGAAAGGAGCTTCCATCGTATCTGTAACCACAGCGTCGATCGTTCCCGCTAAAAGCATATCCGGAACCGCCTGGTTTTCGGAGGAAGTCAGAATCGAGGCACTCTTAAATTGCGCCCGCGTTACGCGCTCTAAATGACCGCCCGCGTTCACTCCGATC
>CALGUT010000135.1 GCA_937920335.1 uncultured Opitutales bacterium | reverse complement strand
CAATGGCGAACGATAATAAACTCATCGGAAACTTCCGCCTAGATGGGATTCCTTCAGCACCAAGAGGATTGCCACAGATCGAAGTAACTTTCGATATCGACGCAAACGGTATTCTTCACGTTTCAGCCAAGGATAAAGGTAGCGGAAAAGACCAGAAAATCACCATCACCAACTCTTCAGGACTATCCGCTGATGAAATCGAAAAGATGAAGCAGGAGGCTGAGCTGAATGCGGAAGCCGATAAGAAACAGAAGGAAGCTGTTGAGTCTAAGAACGGATTGGATAACCTGATCTACCAAACTGAAAAACAGATTGGTGAAGCGGGTGACAAATTGCCGGCCGAGAAGAAGACCGAAATCGAAGCTGTTCTCGCTGAAGGAAAAACAGCCCTTGAATCTAATAATCCAGATGAGATGAAAGCAGCGACTGAGAAGATCCAAACGGTGTTCTCAAGCATGGCTCAGGATATTTATGGTCAAGCAGGCGCCGAAGGTGCGCCTCCTCCTGAAGGTGCGCCTCCTCCCCCTGAAGCTTCTTCTTCAAAACCGGCAGATGACGACGTTGTCGACGCAGATTTTGAAGTTGTAGACGACGAAAAGAAGTAAAAGTTTCGAATACTCCATTTCAAAAGCGCCTCCATCAAGGGGCGCTTTTTTTATTAAACGTATGGACAAAGGACATTGGTAAAAATTGTTAAATCAAGATTCCCAAACTTTCTAAGGCATGAAGAGTACGCGATATTTTGCTTTCTTTAAACCGTCATTTCCTATCAAATCAACGTCTTCTTAAATCGAAATCAACCCAACTCGAGGTGATTACAGGATAAAGCCACCACTCGATTTAATGATACTTTTGCATGGAGAAGCCTAATACCAATCTAGAAAATTCGACTATTACACGTGAAGAGATCAATGAGTTACCATTGATCAAATTCGAAGGCCCCATCCATGTAATTGACAGTAAAAATCAGATCGAGAATACGATCGAACGTTTGCTTGAAGAACCCGTACTGGGCTTTGATACGGAAACAAAGCCATCTTTCAAAAAAGGAATCAGCTACCCACCCGCACTCATACAGTTTGCCACGGACGACGAAGCTTGGTTATTCAGACTTAATAGTCGCGGAATCCACACTAGGATTATAGAACTCCTACAGGCCAAAGATACCCTAAAAGTAGGTGTGGCATTGCACGACGACGTTAAGCACTTACAAGCAGTCCGAAAATTCAAAGCCTCAGGCTTCCAGGATATGTCTGCAGTCGCACACGATGCCGGGATCCTAAAGCGAGGTTTGCGAAATATGACAGGTATACTGCTTGGAGGACGGCTTTCAAAGTCTGCTCAGCTTACGAACTGGGCACAGTCGACGCTCACTGAGAATCAGCTCAGATACGCAGCCACCGATGCTTGGGTAAGCCTAAAACTCTATCATAAGTTCAGAGAGTTGGGTTTTGTATACTCTGCGGATTCCTAACTCTCCCTTAAATCGATTACCTGAAAAGGTAACAGAATTTAATAAGACATCTATCATTATGAAATCAAATGTCCTCCTTCTGGGCCCCGGCCCATGTAACCCGAGTCAAAAAGTAATGGAATCACTGAGTGAGCCCACACTGGGACATATGGATAGTGAATTTATTAATCTGGTCGAGGAAACCAAAACGAACTTAAGGTCTGTATTTCGTACTCAGAACAGAGTGACCTTTCCTATATCAGGTACCGGCAGTGCAGGAATGGAATTTCTCTTGGTTAACTTCATTGAACCAGGAGACAAAATCGTGGTCGCAGTGAATGGTGTGTTTGGTGGACGGGTCGCTAACCTCGCCAAACGTATGGGGGCAGAAGTTATCGAGGTTGTACAGGACTGGGGACGTGCGATGGACAACGAAGCCTTCATTGATGTCATCAAGCGCGAAGAACCCAAGATCACTGCAATTGTAAACGCAGAGACGTCGACCGGAGTCTACCAGTCTATGGAAGGAATCGGTGAGGCAGTTCATGAGGTCGGTGGCCTACTGATGATTGACTGCGTGACCTCTTTAGCTGGAATGCCCGTCGAAATAGACCGCTGGGGCGTGGATATGGCATTTTCGGGAACACAGAAATGCCTTTCAGTTCCCCCAGGTCTTTCGCCTGTTACCCTCTCAGAGCGCGCAATCGAGGTTTTCAAAAGCAGGAAGTCACCCGTTCCAAGTTTCTATCTGGATTTGGAGCAGTTGCTCATGTACGTAGACGGTAGCGGTGGTCGAAGCTATCATCACACACCTCCGGTAAATATGATCTATGGTCTTCACGCCTCTTTGATCGAAATTCTCGACGAAGGCCTGGAAGCACGCTGGCAACGGCACGCAACTGCAGCTGCATACCTTATTGAGGAAATGACCCCATTCGGTTTCACCCCATTTGTGCCGGAGGCAGAGCGCCTAAACCCTCTGACAACCCTATCGTTCCCAGAAGGATTCAAAGACGCTGAGATGCGGCAAAAAATCCGATCAGATCACAACATTGAAGTTGGTGCCGGTCTCGGCCCTATGGCAGGGAAAATATGGAGAATCGGCCTGATGGGAAACAATGCAGCACCATCTAGCGTTGATCAATTAGTAGAGGCACTCAAAAAGACACTGAGCTAGCGGTCAGAAAAATCCGTGAAACTTCATCCAATTCTGCTGGTTTAACCGTATCATTCAAGGAACGTAATCCAATCAGTATGAAACTAATCGTCTCTGCCCTTGCTCTACTAACCGCCTTTCTCATGGTGAGCTGCAATTCGACAGATTCTCGAATCAAAAAACAACCTGAGAGATTTGCGGCATTATCTCTGGTGGAGCAAACGGCAGTACAAAACAAAACACTGGATATCGGTCATTCCACAGATGTCGTTTACTTCATCATGGGAGAGCCCGACCGAATAAAACGACAGGTAAAAGACGGCAGGAACTCTGAAGCCTGGGTGTATACACGCATCTATACCCAAATGGAAGGGAGTCACTTGGCTGGCTATGAACGGCGGGTTTTCTACGACGCTCAGCACAAAGTTTACCGCGTATATTACGTTCCCCGCTACGTGCATACCTACTCAGAACATCAAGAAGTTGTATCTGAAATAGAATTCGAAGACGGTAAAGTGACCGCCATCACTGAATACGAATCTTGAGCGCTCTCAGTTTCAGGTTTTATTCCTACAGCTCATAGGATCTGATGTATCAAAAGGCATTTGACTTTGCCAATCCCGTTCTTGATCTTCCCCTACTCTTTTTTGCTGCTCCTGTAGTTCAATGGATAGAATTCGGGCCTCCGAAGCCTGCGATCTGGGTTCAACTCCCGGCGGGAGCACCACTTAAGAAAAAGACCTTATAACTGAGCGAATTTAATCTAGATGTGGATCGCCTGATTTTCAGTATCAGCTGCTGCTTCCATCAAAGCCTCACTCAAAGTTGGATGCGCATGAATCGTTTCATGGATCTCTAATGGAGTCGCTTCCAGTTCCATCGCCAACGCATATTCTGCAATCAACTCAGTCGCATCTGCGCCAATAATATGGACACCAAGAATCTCTCCATCTTCCTCAGCTGAAATCACCTTAACAAATCCCTCCGACGCGTTTGAAGCGACGGCCTTACCAGAGGCTGCAAATGGGAATTTTCCTACTTTGTATTTAATCCCCTCCGCCTTAATCGCCTGCTCGGTTTTTCCGATACTCGCAACCTGCGGGAGGCAGTAAGTGCACCCCGGAAATAGATCCACTCGCTTCGGCTTTCCAGCTCCGAACATCCCGTTCACTGCTTGAATTGCTTCATAGGTCGCGACGTGGGCTAACCATGGCGGGCCGATAATATCACCAGCTGCATAAATGCCAGCCACATTCGTTGCATAATTTTCGTCAACCGTCAGGTAACCACGATCTTGGTTCAACTTGACCTTAGATGACAACGCGCCCTCAAGATTCGGCACCACTCCGATTGCAGACAACACTGCATCGACCTTCAAGGGCGTAACTTTGTCACCTTTAATAAGGCCAACGGATACACCTGTCTTTGAAACTTTAACGTTATCGACCTTCGTGCCTGTGTGGACTTTGATTCCTTGTTTCTTAAAGGAACGTCCAAGCAACTTGGACACCTCTTCATCCTCAACCGGGAGAACTTGGTCCAGTACTTCAACTAAGGTTACCTCTGTCCCAAGAGCGTTGTAGAAATAAGCGAACTCAACACCGATAGCTCCTGCACCAATGATTACGACACTCTTAGGCTGCTTCTTCTGGGCCAACGCTTCACGGGAAGTCATTACCCGCTCTCCGTCCAACTCCAAACCAGGAAATGGACGCATTTTACAACCCGTAGCCAAGAGTATATTTTTAGCCTTTAGAAATTTACCTTTATCAGGCCCTGCTTTGATCTCGACCATTCCGGGAACAGTCACCTGGCCAAGTCCTCTGATGTAATCGATCTTATTTTTCTTAAATAGAAATTCGATCCCGCCAGCCATAGTTTCAGCGACCTTACGAGAACGGCTGACGATCTTCTCGAAATCAAAGCTCACGGATTCAGCGCTGAGCCCGAAATCAGCCGCATGAAGCATTTTTTGGTAGAGCTCAGCACTCTTCAAAAGCGCTTTAGAAGGGATACAACCCCAATTCAAACAGGTTCCTCCCGGGCGTTCCATTTCGACGCACGCGACCTTTTTACCAAGCTGGCCAGCGCGGATTGCTCCTGCGTATCCAGCCGGGCCCCCTCCGATAACTACCAAATCATATTCGTTTGTTTCTGCCATAGCTAAAAATAGTGAAGCCTGACACCATCTATTCCATTGAACAAGAATACAAGTGAGAAACTAACAGGATTTTCAGATCTAGATCAGTCGCCAAGTGCAATTGTTGTCTTCTGCAAAACCGGTCAAACGTCTATCACGTCGTCTAATTTTCCTTGGTACTCTTTTGCACCCCCCATGGGTTTTGTGGTCCCTCTTCGGGTACTAGTCACCACAATTTTGGGTCTATTCAGGAAGATATTTACCATCAGAGTCGTAAAACTGACGATGAGCGCCCCCCAAAAAGCAGATCCAAATCCTACAACATAGAAACCTGGGACCAAATATCCGGCCATCGAAAAAATCACCGCATTAATCAGCAATATTCCCAACCCCAGAGTCATTACAATAAAAGGAAGCCCAAACACCAGTAGCACCGGTTTTATAAAAACATTCAGAAGGGAGATAAATAGCACCGCCAAAACAAGGCTCGCAAGCGAGTCGAAGCGAATACCGTCATTTAAGAACGAAGCCAAAGTCACCCCCATAGCAATGACTACCCATTGCTTAAATAGCGTCTTTAAATCTATACGTTTTAGCCCTTCCTGCATCGGCTTACTTAACAGGCAACGGCTTTACCGTCACTTCTTCCAATAAATGTTGGTTGTACTGAAGAACCAAAGACTCACCAATGGTATCCTCCTCGCCTTTATACAGACGGCCATTGATCTTAAACAGATGGGGTTTGCGGATGGTCTTTGAACTTTTCAACGTCATACCATCACCGGTTGGGCGAACAACCATGCGCTCCTTTGACTTTCCCTTTTTATTCACCGTTATTACACCGCGAGTGAACTCATTCTCGATCTGGTGATAATTCTCGTCAAGCATCGCAAATTCGATCCAGACGCCATTCGTGTAAACATGCAGGAACGTGTTACCAGGTTGCTCGATAAAGTACCCGGTTAGCGTGTCCCCTACTTCTCCTCGGCTAGCGAGGGGCAAAAGTAAAAAACTAACCAACAAAAGAGTCTTAAATACTAGGCTTTTCATGATATTTCTCGGATTTCTATTTCCTTTGAGTCTTTAACGGCTCTTTCAGTTCCCTCCAATAGCGAAGTCGTTCTAATATAAATTTTTCACGACCTGAGTCTTTTGGCGAATAAAACTGCATCGGCTTTTCCATGAAGTCTTGTCCGGAAATCGCCTCTGGAAAATCGTGACTATACAGGTATCCTTTGCC
>CALGUT010000134.1 GCA_937920335.1 uncultured Opitutales bacterium | reverse complement strand
CGTTTCACTCAGGTCGTCCTGCATATTGAACAAAGCCCAAGGGCGCTCAAATCGTTTACCTCTAGGCTGTTGACGACCCCCCGAACCACTGCCAAGGATCAACTTCCAATCACCATCGCGTATCGCAAACATGGCGCCCCCCGAATGATGAATAACCGGAGCACGTTCAAATGCGGATTCGTTCCCGTCTAGTAATGGCAAGAAACTAAAGCTATCTTGAGCAGCTTCAGCGGCCGGGGGGAGATTCACATCAATCACATCAGCCACGGTAGCAAAAAAGTCGGTATGAGTAATGGTTTTCCCAGCTTGGCTTCCAGCTTTCACTTTCTCAGGCCAACGCACAAAAAAAGGAACGCGATGTCCGGCTTCCCAGATATCCGCTTTGGTTCCTCGCAGATCACCGTTAGCCGTGTGGTTGCCTTCGTAATAACCTTGTATCGTCGAATCTGATACATGATCTGGCTCGGACGCATCCGTTTGGCGATACATATAGGATCCATTGTCACTCGTGTAAATCACGAGCGTGTTTTCGAAAATACCCGCCTTATCAATCGCATTCAAGATCTCACCCACCGTCCAATCGACTTGCATGACAAAGTCTCCATAAGGACCTAAACCGGTTTTGCCCTGAAACCGAGGATGCGGCAAAGCCGGTTTGTGGGGAGCGGTAAGCGGGAAATACAAAAAGAATGGCTGCTCTGTCTTTGCCTGCTCAGCCACATATTCTGCCGCCCGTTTCGTCAAGGTATCCAGGCAATCAATAAAGGAGAAGTCGGAGCCCACCTCGCCTTTCCTAAGAAACGCGGGGAACTTACTACCCGGATGAATTCTGTCTGGAAGTCCGGTTATCGTGTGATTCTCCACATAGACATAGGGCGGAAAATCCAAAGATGCGGGAATCACCAACGAGTAGTCGAAGCCAACATCCACCGGTGAATAATCCACGTGTTTCTCCCAATCCCATTCACCGTCCGTTCTTTGAAAGCCGAGGCCCAAATGCCATTTCCCAACAATACCGGTCGCGTAACCCTGCTCAGCCAAAAAAGAAGCCACCGTTTCCCGGCTCGTTTCGATAAGCGGAGTTCCATACCCATTCAATACTCCCTGGGTCAGATCACTCCTCCAGCAGTAACGTCCCGTCAATACACCGTAGCGCGTTGGCGTACACACAGCCGAAGGCGAATGCGCATCCGTAAAGGTCATTCCCTCCTGAGCCAGTCGATTCAAATTAGGGGTCGGAATCGTCGACGTTGGGTTCAGAGCTTCCACATCTCCATAACCCATATCATCAGCCATGATAAATATAATGTTAGGACGTGGATCTGCAACAAGTTGGCCTAAAGCACCAACGATACAAACAAGGTATAAACAAAATGACTTCATAAGATGGGATTCGTGCGGGCTTGAGATAGAATAACGGATTCTTCCTACAACTCTTCGATCGTAATGTCTTTATACCAGGCCTCAGTCGGAGGACCACTGTGGATTTGAACGGCAATAATTCCTTCGACCGGAATCGCATCATCAGGCTCATTCCAGTCCACGGTTTTATGACCGTTAAGCCAGAGTTGGATATGACGTCCTTCACAACGAATGACGTAGGTATTCCACTCATCGAAATTGATATACTCGGACAACTTCTCCAAATCTGGCCCCTGCAGAATGACTCGACGGCGAGACTCATCATATAGAGCTCCCCAGTATTTTCCTCCCATGTCTGCCTGATAGCCAATGACTTCGTGATGGTTTGGGATTCGTTCTGTACGAAATTGAACGCCCGCGTTTGCGCGCTCGCCCACCAATTTAAACTTTAGCCGCAGCTCAAAGTCACCATAACGCTTCTTGGTGCTTAGAAACTGGTTTTTCGGAATAGCTGTTTTCAGGTTACCGCCAACGATGGCACCGTCTTCGATACGAAATGACTCAACCGGGCCTTCCCAACCAGCGAATGACTTTCCATCAAATATAGGAACCGACTTCGCGCTAAGCAAGGAACTCAGGGATATAAGGAATAGAACTGAAATGAAGATTTTCATACCGAAAGCTATAACAACCGATTCAAGATTGCCCAGCCAAGAGTAACCAAGTTTAAATCTTTCTAAACGGAACCTATGAAGAAACTCGTCTATCTCATCGCATTTACTATCAGCACCGCATTGAGCCTTCAGGCATCCTTTCGGGAAACCGAGGTGAAAGTCTCCGAAGGCGTTTCCGGAAAGCTCGTCGTCCCAGTCAAAGGGAAACCACAGGAAGCCGTTCTCATTCTCCATGGGTTCAACGACCACATGGATGGAGTCGGCGACCTGCAAAAGCAACTGGCCCAATCCCTCGCCGACGAAAAGATCGCCAGCTTACGCATAAATTTCCGCGGAGAAGGTGAACGAAATGACAGCGTCATCACTTCGACGCTCGAATCCAGATTGGCCGATGCCGAAGCTGGCTACGAGTTTCTGAAAGAGAAATTCCCGAAAACCAAACTAGGCGTTAACGGATGGAGCATGGGCGGCAGCACCGCCATCCTGCTTATCGGAACCCACCCAGAGTGGCTTCAATCCACGGTATTATGGTCGAGCGGAGGCAGCAATTCTACCGACCAACTCAGAGAAAGTCGAAACGCTGAGCGCAATGCGCTGATCAAGGAGATCATCACCACTGGCAAGGGCGTCAGCAAAAGCTGGGTAGATATCACGATGACTCGTGAATATTACGTAAGCTGGATCGGCTTTGAGGCGCCCGATTATTTGTCGAATTATCCGGGTGCATTTCTAGGAATTCGAGGCACAGAAGACTTCTTGCCACTCCATGAACCCGAGTGGATGAAGATCCTTCCTGGCAGTCCCAAAGCCTACCATGTCCTCGGAGACGCAGACCACATCTTCAACGTACTTGATCCTGAACGTAGCCAAGGAGAAGCCGTGGTAAAAATCACGACGGATTGGTTTTTAGAAACCTTGAGAAACTGATTGAAAAACATACGATTCCGACTGTGCTCTCCTTCGACACAGTAACGAAACCATGAACGACAAATCTCTCAAACGCTTTCGAAAAGTAGCCATCTGGGAAGGTATCTCCTTCATCTTACTCGTGTTCGTAGCAATGCCGATCAAGTACGGACTAGGCATCCCCCAATTCGTTCGCGTCATCGGTATGGCACATGGAATTCTTTTTATCGCCTACGTCATACTGCTTATTCAAGTAGCTATCGAACATGACTGGCCTTTTAAAAAATCAACACTCGGATTCATCGCCTCACTCCTCCCATTTGGTCCTTTCATATTTGACCGCAAACTGGAACGCGAAATCATCGAAGAAGAACTGATTGATGCTACTATTGGTGACTAGAATCTAGTCCTGAGGTCACCCAATAGGGGCCCTACATTTCACCGTAGGCCATATCATAGGCAGACGGCGGTGGCTTTACTTCGTAGGTTGTTTCCAGAAACGTCACCAGATCAATCATTTGTTTGACCGTCATCTCCTCAGTGAAGTCAGGCATTTCTGAATTTCCATCACGATCAACAAAATCCGCTCGGTACTGTGGCCGAATGATATGCGATGGATAAATGACGGAAGTCACCAATTGCCCGTAGGTCTTTACTCGAGTGGTCTCACCGCCTAATACGATATTAATATCGCGGTCAATAACAGGCACATCAATATCGGTTACACCAGCAATACTATGACAGCGGATGCAATCCAAGTTGACGAACGCCTGTTTACCCATTTCTACGCTACCCTCAGGAATGCGAAACCCCAAACTGGATTCCTTAGTTGGAGCACAACCCACTGGGAAGAGTAAAAGGATCAGGCAAATGAAGAACACAGTCCAAATAACTTTATGCGCCATTATCAGTGTTTTCATAGGTTCCTTTCAGGTTACACCAAAACTTACGGGGAAAGGAAACAGCAGCAAGGGACCGATCGCGAATCAGGGCGAACTTCTAAGCCATATTAGAATCTTTGATGAGAACTGCTTACTCGAGCATTCGGATTCACTGCTCCCACTTACTAAACCGGTCGTAGGCATCTTTCAGGTCATTCACCCAATCTCCTTTCGGCTCACTCCAGGCCTGCTCCACAACCAGATAGCCCTCGTAATTCTTTTCCCGAAGGTGGCTCAAAAAAGAATCAAAGTCCGTAACCCCTTGCCCAAAGACAACCGTATCATGTCCCTTACCCCGTTCCTTACAGTCCTTGAGATCTACATGAAGAATACGGTCATGAAATGTATCGATCACCTCATGCAGATCCACACTCACCCCTTCGAAATGCCCAGTATCAAGACACATTCCAATATTTGGTGAATCAATGGCCGCAAACACCGCTTCGTAGTCACCGATGTTCTCGAGCACATTGTTGGCATGATTTTCCAAAACGACCGTCATGCCCATATCCTCAGCAACCGGAGCGAGCTCTTTACAAACCTCGATTACGGCTTGAATACCCCCTTGAGTTCCTCGACGTGCTCCCGTGCATTTCACGATTCGGCACCCCAGGATCTTACAAAGATTGAGTAATTGGATCTTATGAGACAGGTCTTTGATCACGCCGTTTCTACCCTCTCCGCCAAAGCCGGTTCCCTGCAAACTAATCGGCCTCAAACCGGTTTCATAGCAACGCTGCCGAATCGATTCGATATAGCTAGGAACCAATAAACTCGGATACCAGAGGTTAAACTCCACGTTCTTAAAACCAAGCTCGGGAATCACCCTAAATGCGGGTTCATGCCTGTAGTTACCAAACCCATCGGTACAGAGGGTCGCAATCGCCAACTGTACGCCATCTATCCCCGCTTTATCTGCGCTATTCCAGTTCGCACCAAAGGTTCGGGTCCCAAACAAACCGGAAGCAGCCAGTCCGGCAAAGGCGCTAATAACAAACTGACGTCTCGTGAGGGCTGTATTCTTCATACCTGAATAATCTTTAGAGTTTAGGGAATAAAGGACTGCTTGTCTTGGAAGACTTAAACGTATTATCGAAGATATTGGCCAATACAACCCGCGAATACGAATCGTTTCGACAACCACTCATTTCTGGCGTTTACGACCTGCCGATTAGCTAGGTTAATAGCTACTATGCTCATCGCTTTGAAATTATGAATAACTTGAAATGAAAACGACAGGTTTCATACTAATGAATCATGAATGACGAAGTTAAGACCGATGACGAAAGTGTGTTTGCGGGGATCAAAGCCCATCCATGGATAACCGGGATATTCATATTCTGTGTGATTCTCTGGACCGTCATCGCAATCGTCTTTCTTCCTGAGGAATGGGCGATGATCCGGAAAGTCGCAGCGGGGCTTATTTGGGGGCTCTTTTGCGCTATCATAGTAACAGCCACCCGTACTGTTGGAAATACTGAGGACCTACAGGACAAAGACGGTTAAGTCCGCACGCAAAAGAAGATCTTTCACTAGACAAAGATTTTGGCTCGCATCGACTTAAGAGCACGGCACACTGGGATTTTTACCTAAAATCCCCATGCTCAAACCCAAGGATAAACAAAACTCGGTTGAATTATATTTCATGGAGGCCCGGTCAAAGCTGATCGACATTGCGGCCTTTATGGACCGGATCGAACGCGACGGCCAAACCGACGATTATCGCTACAAGGCCTTTTTGGATGCGCTCAAAGAACTGGATTCAGAAAAACGAGCCGAATCCGTGTTGCTCGCGCTCAGCGATCCTACTGAAGAGCCGATCGAAGCTGCCACCACTAAAGCCGCCAGCGGAGCCTGGCCCGACAAACCACAATGAGATACATAGAACCCCACGCTCATATGGTGAGCCGTACCACCGACGATTACATGGCTATGGTGATCGCCGGCTGTAAGGCAGTTTGCGAACCCGCATTCTGGGCCGGATTTGATCGGAGTTCCGTCAACGGATTCTACGACTACTTTTGCCAACTCACCGATTACGAACCGAAGCGCGCAGCGAAGTTCAAGCTGCCCCACTTCTCCTGGCTCTGCATCAACCCTAAGGAAGCAGAAGACCTGGTTCTCGCTCGGGAGGTCATTTCCATGATCCCAGATTTTATAGGCCGGAAAAATGTATTGGGAATCGGTGAGATAGGTCTGAATAAAAACAGTCGCAATGAACTTACCATTCTGGAAGAGCACGTAAATCTGGCTGCAGAGCACAACCAGCTAATCCTGGTTCACACGCCTCATCTGGAAGACAAGCTCAAGGGCACGCGCCTGATCGTTGACCTGATCAAAAACGACTCTCGTATCGATCCCAATCGGGTACTCATCGACCACGTTGAAGAACACACTGTCAAATACGTCATGGACGCTGGCATGTGGGGAGGATTGACACTGTATCCAGAATCCAAGTGCACCTCACCACGTGCGATCGATATTATCGAAAACTTTGGAGCCGACCGGCTATGGATGAATTCCGCCTGCGACTGGGGAATCAGTGTGCCCCTCGCCGTTCCGTATGCAGCCCAGGAAATGCGTCGCCGCGGTTATGACGATGATACCTTAGACCAGGTGTTCTTCAAGAACCCAGTCAAGTTCCTCAGCCAGTGCCACAACTTCTCCGTTCGCGATTAAACAGCCCCCGATTCGAACCCAGTTTTTATGCGGCTAGCCAACAACAGTCACCTCGCGTATTGCACCAATATACACCGCGGCAGCTCATGGAAAGAGACTTTCGATGCACTCGATTCGTATACCCTCTCGGTCCGCGATCAGGTCTCTTCTGACAGTCCCTACGCCATAGGCTTGCGACTCGGCGCGTCCGCAGCCAAGGAACTATCTTATCCAGCCGCCTTGCTGGACTTCCAACGATGGCTGGATAACAACAACTGCTACGTATTTACGATCAACGGATTTCCCTACGGTGACTTTCATGGCACCCGCGTAAAGGATCAGGTCTACCGCCCCGACTGGACATCCCCCGACCGGCTCAGCTACACGAACCTCCTATTTGATCTACTTTGCGAAATCCTGCCAGCAGGTATGGAGGGTAGCGTCAGCACCTTGCCCGGCTCATTCAAGCGGTTTATCACCGATGAATCTCAAAAAAACGCCATATTTGATAACCTGATCGCACAAGCGGAATACACCGCCCAACTGAGTGAACGCACGGGCCATGAACTCCACCTCGGACTCGAACCTGAACCACTCGGGTATTTTGAAACCAGTAAAGAATCCGTTCGTTTCTTCGACGAATTGATCAGCTATGCGCCGGACAAGAAAGACCTGTTACTCCATCAATTGGGCATCAACTACGACACCTGCCACTTGGCGGTAGAATACGAATCCGCAGACGAGTCGCTCAGCCGCCTCGTCGACAACGGGATTCGTATCAGCAAAATTCATCTGAGCTCCGCATTGAAGGTGGCCGATTTTTCACCGAGCTCTTTGGAAACACTCGCAGGCTTTTGTGAAGAAACCTACCTGCATCAGGTCATTGCCAAATCAAAGAGTTCTCCTCTGGTTCGTTACGAGGATTTAGATATAGCTCTGGCAGCTCGCGAAGACGGCAGCGACCAGGCAGACGAGTGGAGGATTCATTTTCACATACCGCTCCATGCTCAGCCCGAAGCGCCTCTCCACTCAACCAGTGATCACATCCTGGGAACACTAGGTTATCTGAAAGCGAAACCCGAGATCTGCCGCCATTTCGAAATGGAAACCTACACCTGGGAAGTGCTTCCGGGTGAAATGGGAAAGACGGACGTCATCGATCAACTCGTAAAAGAGTATGAGTGGACTTTGGCTGAATTCGAGAACCGGAATCTCGCTAAGTAGTTCGTCGGATTAATCAAGAATCTACAGCTCTCCAAAAAAATACTCGCACGACAGCGAAAGTAACTTTCCTCTAGTGCGATGATTGATTTTCGCTCCTGGCTCGTACTTGGCCGCGTATCCAACCTATCGACGGTATGGTCCAATGCGCTTTGCGCCTGGGTCCTCGGCGGCGGAAGAGATCTGCAAACCCTGAGCTTTCTCATGCTGGGATTCAGTCTGCTCTATCTGGCCGGCATGTATCTGAATGATTTCTACGACCTGGACTTCGACAAGAAATACCGCCCTGAACGACCCATTCCTGCCGGAAAGGTCAAACGCAGCCACGTCCTGGTAGCCACCATCACGATGTTCATTCTGGGTTCGCTGTGCATGTACCTAAGCCACCCAGATACTCTGCTCTACGGGCTTATGTTAGTCGGACTCATCGTCCTATATACCATCATTCACAAACGCACCGCGGCAGGCGTTCCTGTGATGGCAGCCTGCAGACTCGCAATATATCTAGCCGTGGGTGCTGCCTGCACCACCGGGATCACACCCACTATCTGGGGCGCCGGATTGATCATGTTTTTCTACGTGTTGGGAATCACCGCCCTGGCGAGAAACGAGTCCAATTCCGTCAAAGTCTCAGCAGCGGGATCTGCATTCCTAGTCTGTCCGCTAATCGCCGTCATTTACGTTGCCGGCCCGCCCTACAATCCGACCTTTCCCCTTTACCTCCTACTCCTTGCGCTCTGGATGGCCCTTACCTTTTCTAAGGCAAGAGCCACTGGACAGCTGATCGTAGGTAAAACGATCGGACCTCTCCTCGCAGGAATTTGCCTAATGGACTTGGCAATTCTATCGAGTATGCATCTAGTAGCCGTTCCCATTCTGGGAACGATTCTGGGTTTCTTCGTCATTGCGATCATCGCCCAGAAGCGCATACCAGCTACCTGATAGTTTTAGACATGGCCGATTTTCTACCCATTGAATACCCCATTCAAATACCCTACCAACTCAGGGTCTACTTCACTAAAGGCGTATTCGACACCGCCAACCCTTTATTCCGGGATCTTTCTTGCACCCGCGAGAGCGGAAACCGCCGAAAAATCCTGATCTACATCGATGAAGCCGTTAGCCAGTCGAATCCGGAGCTGCTGAGTCAGATCGAGAGCTATTTTTCTCACCACGAAAATGATCTCCGACTAATGGGCGCGCACACCCTTCAGGGAGGAGAAGCCCTCAAGAACGATCCTGATGTCGTCGACCGTATCTACGCGGACATCGAAAGCAACCGGATCTGCCGTCATAGCTTTGTCGCTGCCATCGGTGGTGGAGCCCTGCTCGATACCGTGGGGTTCGCAGCCGCAACCGCTCACCGCGGTATTCGCCACCTTCGCTTGCCGACCACCACGCTGGGCCAAGCCGATGCCGGCGTCGGAGTAAAAAACGGCGTGAATTTCAATCACAAGAAAAACTTTATAGGCACCTTCGCACCAGCTTTTGCAGTCATCAACGACTTCAGTTTCCTCACGACGCTACCCGAAGTGCATATGCGCAATGGCTATATTGAAGCTATTAAGGTAGCTCTCATCCGCGACTCGGAA